>PXBV01000301.1 GCA_003565575.1 Psychroflexus sp.
AATTTACGTTGTTGATCAATTTGAGCAAGTAAACGCTGACCAACATTTCCTACCCCAGTAATAAAGACATTAAGCTGTTTGGTTTTGACTTCAAAAAAGGATTCGTGTAGAGAATTCAAGGCCTTTTTCACATCTTTTTTAGCGATAACCGCAGAAATATTTTTTTCTGAAGCACCTTGAGCAATAGCTCTCACATTCACGTTATTTTTCCCTAATGCACTAAACATTTTACCACTAATACCCTGATGGTTTTTCATACGATCGCCTACTAAGGCAACTATCGACAATTCTTTTTCTACAGTTACAGGTCGAATTTTACGTGTGGAGATTTCATATTCAAAACACTCGTTGACACAAGTTTCTGCTAAATCGGCATCAGATTCAGAAATTCCAAAACAAATAGAATGTTCTGATGAAGCTTGAGTGATAAAAATCACATTTATTTTTTCTTGTGCCAAAACTTCAAACAATCGTTTTGAAAATCCTGGAATCCCCACCATGCCGTTGCCTTGTAATGTGAGCAATGCAATGTTATCTACACTTGTGATGCCACTCACACTTCCTGATGTTGAACTGGAAAAGGACTTGATTAAGGTTCCTTTATCTTCTGGCTTTAGGGTATTTTTGATCAGAATTGGAATTTCAGAATCCAAGGCAGGCTGAACCGTTGGAGGAAATAAAACTTTCGCTCCAAAATGCGACAATTCCATGGCTTCCTGATAAGATAAAACTTCAATAGGAACGGCTTGTTTTACAAGTTTTGGATTTGCTGTGTACATTCCGCTTACATCTGTCCAGATTTCTAGTTGCTCCACTTTAAGTGCTGCTGCAACAATCGAAGCAGTAAAATCTGAGCCTCCACGCCCTAAAGTTGTGGTTTCTCCTAGATGGGATTTTGAAACAAATCCAGGTAGAATGGTAAGTTGATGAGCATTTTTAAAATAAGCTTTTATGTTAGCATTCGTAGCAAAGTAATTCACTTCAGCTTTGGTAAAATTAGAATTGGTTACAATAAGCTCTTGGCTATTTTTTCTAACTGAATCAATACCTCTATTTCTAGCAACTTCGTTGATAATAAAAGACGACATTAACTCTCCAAAACTGGTAAGCTTGTCTGAGGTTTTGGGCGTTAACTCATTGATGAGGAATATACCGTCCAAAAGATTTTTAAGATAACTCAATTCTTCATTCAAGTAGGCCAAAACGGCATCATGATGATCTGGAATCAATTCTGTTGCAATAGATATATGAATGTTTTTAATCGTTTCAAATTCGGTAATATAAGTTTCGTTTTTCTCTAAAGCTAGTTGACCTGCTTTAAGAAGTTTATCTGTAATTCCGCCAACTGCTGAAACTACACATACTACATTTCCTTTTTTTGAATACTGATCAAGTATATCTACTACTTGATTGATTCGCTTTGAGCTTCCTACTGAAGAACCTCCAAATTTTAATACATTCATTATATATATATTTTAAACTTAATTGATAAATTCAGTTAAACCAATTAAAATAATCTACAAATGACGGAATTTTTATTCTTAAATAAAAGACTCCTAAGTTATTTTCTATAAATCTAACAGATATTCAAAATTTCAATAATTTATTTGAATAAAATTCATTATTACTTCCATTTGATGTGTTTTTATTAAAAATGATACTGTAAAGAAGTTATCTGTTGATAAAACTTCAAATTAGAATCTTTTTGTTTAATTTGGTAGCTTTAATTTTAATAACTTTAATATGAAAACCATCACATATCTCAGTATTATTCTAATAATTTTATCTTGTAAAACAGATTCTAAATCCGACACCAATGATGAACATGATGAATCTGAAATTCAAAAAAGCATATCCTTTTCTAAGGCTGAAAAGCTAGTTGGAGATTTTAAATTTACGGAAGGCCCTGCTACTGATACGGACGGGAATGTTTATTTTACAGATATACCAGAAAACAAAATTTACGTATGGGGAATTGATGAAAAGCTTGATCTTTTCAGAGAAAATACTGGTGGAGCCAACGGTTTATATTTTGATAACGAAGGCCTTTTATTAGCTTGTGAAGGTCAAAAGGGACTTATTTCTTCCATCAGTCTTGAAGGAGATTACACTGTCATTGCGAGCCAATTTGAAGAAAAACGTTTTAATCAACCTAATGACATTTGGCCTAATCCAGAAGGCGGAATTTATTTTACAGACCCAAAATATAGCGATGACATGCAACTGCCACAAGGTGGAATGCACGTTTATTATATTCATGCCGACAGAACTTCTGTATCTCGAGTAACTGATGATCTTGTAAAGCCAAATGGCTTAATAGGAACACCTGATGGAAAAATCCTGTATATCACAGATCCAGGAGCTGGAAAAACTTTTAAATATAATATCAGCGAAGAAGGAATGTTAACCAATAAGACATTATTTGTTGATGTAAGTGGCGATGGAATGACAATAGATACAGATGGCAATGTTTATCTTACTACTGATGGCAAGAAAGCAATCGATATTTTTTCTAGTGAAGGCGAGTTAATTGCTTCTGTAGAGGTTCCAGAACAGCCTGCAAATGTTTGTTTTGGCGGTGAAAATAAAAATCAGCTTTTTGTTACCGCAAGAACTTCACTCTACAGGATTGATAGTTCACAAACGGGTGTAGATTAATTAAAAAACCTCTCAAAAGCATATTTTTGAGAGGTTTTTAATTTAAACTTTTAAGTTAATAATTAAGCGTAAGCTAATCATTACTCAAACTCTTCACTTCATCTAGTGTAACTTGTTCATGATTTTTGGTCTCATTACCAAAATTATGCATAATGTAATTCATCACATCTGCAACTTCTCTATCGGTGAGTCCCATAGAAGTCATATTATTGTTATAAGTTTTGCCATTCACAATAATTTCGCCTTTCAGACCGTATTTTACTGATTTAATACTTGCTTCTCTTTTTTCTTCAAGCCAATCTGAATTAGCAAGTGGAGGATATACATCTTCCACTCCTTCTCCATTCGCTAAATGACAACGCATACAAAATTCTGAATACACTACTTGACCATCTTCAACACTTTGCGTTAAAGATTTTTCTTGAAATGCATCTTTTAAAGGAATAGAATGTAAACTAAAATCATCTGTTGGACTTAGCTGAATATAATACATAAAAAGCAGCAATCCTGGTAATAAAAATTTCATCATAATTTAAGACTTAGGAAGCATTTTTACAACACCAACACCTTCAACGCCAACATAAATAAAACCATCTGTGCTTTGTTTTACACTTCTTACTCTACCAATTTTATCTAAAAGTTTTACTCTTTCTTTCACTCCATTAGCATCCAAAGAAAGACTTTCCAAATATTGAAATTTTAGAGAACCAGCTAGAATATTTCCTTTCAGTTCTGGGTATTTATCTGAAGTCACAAAGGTCATGCCACTAGGAGCAATGGATGGAACCCAATAATAAAAGGGATCTTCCATATTTGGTCTAGAAGTTTCATCGGTCAATTCTGTTCCGTCGTAATTGATACCGTAACTAACTACTGCCCAACCATAGTTTGCACCTTTTTTTATAATATTAATTTCATCTCCACCCTTAGGGCCATGCTCATGCACCCAAATCTCACCGGACTCTGGGTGGATTTCCATGCCTTGTGGATTTCTATGTCCATAAGAATAGATTGCTTTTTTAGCATTTTCTTCGTTGTAAAATGGGTTATCTTCTGGGATAGTTCCATCTTCATAAAATCTATAAATTTTCCCACCATCTCTAGTGATATCCTGTGGATTTTCATCTCTAGCACCCCTTTCTCCAATAGACATAAACAAATATCCGTCTCTATCAAATTCCAACCTACTCCCAAAATGAACTCCCTTGGTTGTATTTGGACCAGCCTTATATAGAGTTTGCATGTTAGTTAAAGTTCCGTCTTTAAAATCTGCCTTCACAAGAGCTGTATGACCTCCTTCTTCATCACCTTCTGTAGAAGCGTGAGTTAAGTAAATCCATGGTTTTTGTGGATATTCTGGGTGGATTTTGACATCTAATAAGCCACCTTGTCCTCTGTTATACACGTTGGGAATATCAGCAACTTTATTGGTCGTTCCGTTTTTGTGATAAAACAACTGACCGTCTTTTGAGGTGGCTAAAAAACTACCATCTTCAAAAAAATCAAGACCCCAAGTAATGTCTATATCACCAATAATGACTTCATGGTCATAATCTTGCTCCAAATCTTGAATTGTTGTGTCTTCCTGTGCACAAGTTATGAAACCAAATGTTAGAAATGATAATGTAATTAATTTAAAATTCATAATTTTTTATTTTTAACTAATTTCTAAAATCTTAGGATAAGTCTCTTCCTTTTATGAAAAGTTTATTTGTTTTTTTCCAATAATTCAATCGTATCTTGAAGTTCTTGGATAGTTTTTTCTTGATTATCTATAATTCTCTTACTACTGAAGTAAAGGAAAACAGCCACTAATGCACAAAGTACAAACAAATAAAGGTAAATATTTTTAGCCATTAAACTTCAATTTTTAGATTATCGTAAGCCAAGTAAACCCCCTCTGGTAACTCTTTTTGAACCTCTTCATGAAAGCCCATATGATGACTCAGATGAGTGAAATAAGTTTTATCAGGTTTTAAATAATCAACTATATCCAATGCCTGGTTTAAATTAAGGTGTGATCTATGTTCTTCCTTTCTTAAAGCGTTTAACACTAAAGTCTTGACTCCTTTTAATTTATTCATTTCATAATCTGGTATTATTTTAGCATCAGTAACGTATGCAAAATCATCAAATCTAAACCCATAAACTTGCAATTCTGGATGGTATACATTTACTGGCGTTACTTTTTTATTTCCAACAGTAAAAGGTACATCATCAATAATGTGAGTGTCCAATGTAGGAGCTCCTGGATATTTATTTTCAGTTTCAAATACATATTTGAACCTATCCTTTAAGCTGTTTAAAACCCTTTGATGACAATATATTGAAATATTACCCTGTCTAAAGTAAAAAGGCCTGATGTCATCGAGGCCAATAATATGGTCATTATGTTCATGAGTGTACAAAATGCCGTCTATTTTATTCACATTATTGGCAAGCATTTGCTGTCTAAAGTCAGGACCACAGTCAATAACATAAGAAAAATCATCCCATTCCAAAAGTGCAGAAACCCTTAATCGTTTATCTTTTTGGTCTTTACTTAAGCAAACTGGATGTTTGCTACCTATGATGGGAACTCCTTGAGATGTGCCTGTGCCTAAAAATGTTACCTTCAAAACGTTATTTTTGTTACAAAACTATTGTTTTTTTTCATTAAGCTAAGACTATTATTTACATTTGTTATAGTTTAAATACTGTTTAAGTTTTATAAAACCTCAGCTTATGTCTATTACTATAATGGGTGATAAAGATTTTGAAAGTGCACCTTCCATTAAAGATAAATCTTTAAGAATTAATCTCAATGAAAACATTTACGGCACCTTTGCAGAAATAGGTGCTGGTCAAGAAACAGTTAGAAATTTTTTTAGAGCAGGTGGTTCATCTGGAACTATTGCAAAGACAATGAGTGCTTACGACAAGGAGTTTAGTGATGCAATTTACGGAATCGAAGATGATAGACGCTACGTCACAGAAAGCAGGCTTCAAAAAATGCTAGATCATGAAACTAACCTGATTGAAAAGCGAATCTCAAGAAGCAAACATCCTAATAAACTTTTTTTCACTTACGCAAATACAGTAGCTACAATAGATTTTGCCAAACGCTATAAAGGTCACGGCTGGGTTGGAATAAAATATCAATTAAAACCAAAAACTGAATATAATAAGATTGTTTTACACATTCGTTTTAAGGAAAACGACGCTACTCTCCAGCAAAATACACTTGGTACATTAGGAACAAATTTAATTTATGCAGCCTACTATGCACACAACAACCCAAAACAAATTCTAAAAGAATTATACGATCATCTTCATAAAGACCAAATTGAAATAGATACAATTAATTTTTCTGGTCCTGTTTTTGACAATGTAGATAATAGGTTAATGAGTTTACAGCTTGTAAAAAATGGAATGACAGAAGCGGTAATGTTCTCACCCGATGGTAATAATATTCTTCCAGCTAAAGCACTTTACAAGAAGAATATTTTGGCCATGAGAGGTAGTTTTAGGCCTGTAACCAAAGTGAATATGGATATTTACCAAACAGCGTTAGAGCTTTTCAAAAAAGAAAGAAAGGTAAAGGAAGAAAATATACAGCCTGTTTTTGAGATCACACTATCCAACTTGAGGTCTGAAGGAGAGATTAATGAAGAGGACTTTATGGACAGAGCAAAATTGCTTTGTGCCTTGGGGCACACCGTTATGATTTCAAACTTCCAAAGGTATTATAAACTTGTTGAATACTTTTCAAATTACACCAAAGAACGCATGGGGCTTGCCATGGGAGTGAACAACTTGATAGATGTTTTTGATGAAAAATACTACCGCCATTTAAGTGGTGGAATATTAGAAGCCTTCGGAAAATTGTTTTTTAAAGATTTGAGAGTTTACTTATACCCTTATAAAAATCCTCAAACTGGAGAAATAACCAATAGCGACAACTTGAAAGTACATCCAAGAATGAAAGAGCTTTATAAGTTTTTCAAACACAACGGTAGAGTTGTAGATATAGAAAATTATGATGAAGATATTCTTAGCTACTTTTCTAGAGAAATTTTACAGAAAATTTCAAATGGAGAAGAAGGTTGGGAAGATGCTGTTCCTGAGAAAACTGCACAAATGATAAAAGAACAAGAATTATTTCAAAGAGACTACAAAAACGCTATTGCTAAAATTGGATATTAATTAGAATAGTATAACTATAAATAAAAGCTGTCTTTTTAACGAAGCAGCTTTTATTTTACGTGTTTTTCCAATAGTAAGGTGTGAATAAAATCAAGACTGTAAAAAGTTCTAGTCTACCTATCAACATAAGAAATGAACTCCAATATTTACCAAAAACGGTAAGCGAAGCATAATTATCTACAGGACTCAATTGCCCGAAAGCTGGTCCTACATTCCCTAAAGAGGATGCTGATGCTCCAATAGCAGATTCAAAATCTAAACCAGTACCAGCAAAAACTACCGCACCAATGATGAAGGATAACGAGTATAATATAAAAAAACCAAGTATGTTGTAAACAATTTTCTGGTCTACAGACGCCCCTTTATAACGAACAGGCAGTACAGCGTTTGGATGTAAAATCCTCCTAAATTCTTGAAATCCGTTTTTAATCATGATCAAATGTCTAATCACTTTTACCCCACCAGAAGTTGAACCTGCGGAACCACCAAGAAAAAACAAACCAAAAAATAAAATGGTAATTAAAGGAGTCCATAAAGTGTAATCTGCGGTAACAAATCCTGTAGTTGTAATTATGGCTAAAACTTGGAATACCCCATGCCTAAGGGCACTTTCAGCTTTACCTAAAACCATTGGATGGTCAATACTTGAGAGTGTTGGGTCAGCAAAAAAGTATATAGACAATGAAGTTAACGCCGTAAAACCAGCAATGAAGAAAAAATACCATTTGAATTCTTCATTATGCAAAATATTTTGAACATTACCTTTAAATGCATAATAACTAACTACAAAATTAGTACCGGCCAAAAACATAAACAAGATAATAATATATTGAATGAGTGGAGAGTTATTCCAAAAAGCTAAACTAGCATTTTTGGTAGAAAAACCGCCGGTGGATAATGTACTTAATGCATGGTTTGTAGCATCAAACCATGTCATTCCAGCTACTTTTAATAAAATTGCTTCGGACAAAGTGTACGCAAAGTAAATTAACCACAAACGTTTTGCGGTATCAGCAATTTTGGGTTTAACTTTATCTGCACTAGGACCTGGAGACTCTGCCGAAAAAAGCTGCATACCACCAATACCAAACAAAGGCAAAATGGCTACAGCTAAAACAATAATCCCCATCCCTCCTATCCAATGTGTAAAACTTCTCCACAATAAAAGTCCTTCTGGAAGCGCTTCAATATCATCTAGTATAGAAGCCCCTGTTGTAGTATAACCAGACATGGTTTCAAAAAAGCAATTTTCGATTCCTTTTACTTCTCCAGACAACACATAGGGAAGCATACCACTTAACACCATAAATAACCAACCAAGACTAACAATAAGGTAACCTTCCTTCTGAGTGATGTCTTTTTCATGATTTCTTGTGAAAAACATGGCAGACAACCCAATAAAAATCGAGATAAGAGCTGATTCAGCTATGGCTAAAGCTACTGACTCACCAATTACCCAACTGTAAATAGAAGGAATAAGAATAAAGCCTCCATTAAAGACAAGCAGAACGCCCATAATATGAGCAACAATTTTAAGATTTAAATTCGCCAATGTTAACAAAATAGATTTTCAACACTTTTGATAGACTTAGGAAGTGTACATACCACTATTCTATCCCCTTCTCTAATTTTAAAATCTCCAAGTGCTATTATTCCTTTTCCATCTCTAATAACTCCTCCAACCACAGCTGTTCTAGGAAAATTGATATCTACAATCCTGCTGTTGGTCACTTTAGAATCTGCCTTAACAACAAACTCTAACAGTTCTGCGTTCATATTATTCAGTTTGGTCATAGCTACAACATCACCTTTTCTTAAGTATCTAAAAATACTATTAGCAGCAAGTAACTTTTTATTTACAAGAGAGTGGATACCTATGGAATGACTCAATTGAAAATAGTCCATATTTTCCACAAGCGCAATTGTTTTTCTTACCCCTTTAGAATTGGCAACCAAACAAGTAATTATATTGGTTTCTGAATCTTCAGTCACAGCAACAAAAGCATCCATTTTACCTATATGCTCCTCTTTTAAAATCTCAACATTTCGTCCATCAGCGTTGATCACAAGAACATTAGGAAGAATATTTGCCAATTCAAGCGCTTTTTTATGGTCTTTTTCAATCACTTTTACTGAGAACTTTTCTTGAGACAAATCTTTAGCCAAAGTACGGCCTATATTACTTCCTCCAAGAATCATTACTTTTTTAATGGATCTTTTTTCTGCGCCTGTTAACTTATAAAGCTCTTCAACTCCTTCAGAGTCTGTTATAAAGTAAACTCTATCACCTCTCCTAAATTCGGTATCGCCTCGAGGTATAATGGTCAGTTGAGTTCCATACCGCTGTAAAGCAATAGGCACAAAGTGCAAACCTGGAAATATATCTGCAGCTTCTTGTACTGTATTTCCTATAAATGGAGCTTTGGAACGCAAGGTTAACCCAATCATAGTTAAAGCTCCATCATCAAATTTAAAGGTATCTGTGAATGCAGACTGATTTAAAAGCATTTTCACCTCATTAGCGGCTAATGCTTCTGGAGAAATCATTTCATCAATACCAAGAGACTTTACATCAATAATATCTCTAGAGTCTATAAGTTCTTGGTTGGATACACGTGCTACCGTCCTGCCGGCTCCCATTTGTTTTGCGAATACACAAACTGAAATATTGATAGACTGATTTGAAGTCACGGCAATTAGCATATCAGTTTCAGAAATGTTAGCTTCTTTTAATGTACTTGGTAAAGTAGCATCTCCATACTGAACTTTAATATCTAGATGTTTATTAGCATACTCTAGACGCTCCTCATCCACATCTACTAAAGTAATAGCGTGAGACTCGTATGAGAAAAGTTTAGCTAAATGGAAACCTACTTCTCCCGCTCCTGCAATTATAATTTTCATATTAGCAAAATTAAAGTAAATTTTTAAAAAATTAGTATTAAGAGTGCTTATATTCAAAATATATATACTCAAGAAAAATGTATCTTCGCAAAAAAAAGATGAGCAAAAACGTAACTCCATATAAAGATTCAAATCTTAAAAAAAAGAAACAGGTAGAGCAAATGTTTGATACCATTTCTGAAAATTATGATGGTTTAAATCGAGTTATTTCTTTTGGTATTGACCAAAAGTGGAGAAGAAAACTCATCCAAATGGTAAAAAAAACAAATCCAAAGTATATTCTTGATGTAGCAACTGGAACTGGAGATTTAGCCATCGCGTTAGCAGATTCAAGTGCAGAAAAAGTTATTGGACTAGATATTTCTGCTGGAATGCTTCAAGTTGGAAAACAAAAAATAGAACAAAAACAATTATCTGAAAGAATTGAGATGGTTCAAGCAGACTCAGAACATCTTCCTTACAAAGATCACACTTTTGACGCCATTACAGTAGCCTTTGGTGTACGGAATTTTGAAAATTTAGAAAAAGGATTGTCAGAAATTTATAGGGTATTGGCTCCAGGTGGAATTTTTGTGGTTTTAGAAACTTCAGTTCCCACAAAATCCCCATTTAAACAAGGTTATTCCCTATATTCTAACTATATACTACCTAGCATTGGGAAACTCTTTTCTAAAGATAAAAGTGCATACAAATATTTAAGCGAAAGTGCTTCTGTTTTTCCTCACGGTGAGGAGTTCAACAATATTTTGAGAAAAATTGGGTTTACAGATGTAGAAAATCATCCCCAAACTTTTGGGGTGTCTTCAATTTACTCAGCCTCTAAAAAATGATTATGAGATTTGTTTTAGTATTATTATTTTTAGCAACTACTCACTTTTCAAATGCGCAGCTCTTCAGTAAAGACAAAGTTCTTAATAGAGAAAACTTTGATAAACAAACCTGGTCTTGGGGTTATTTTCTTGGATCCAATATTTATGACTTTCAGATCAGATACAATAGTGATGCGGAAGATATTAACGTTTCTAAAGCACCCAGTTTTAATGTTGGATTAATAGGAAATTTAAGAATAAATGAGTACTTGGATTTGAGATTAGAACCTGGCGTGATTTTTTCTGACAGAAACTTAACTTATCCACTAGGTCAAGGCATTGAAACCGAAAATAATCAAAAAAGGGACGTTAATTCCACTTATATTCACGTACCATTACTGCTTAAATTTTCTTCAAAACGCATCAATAATTTCAAACCATTTTTGGTTGGTGGTGCTTCTGTTTCTCATAACCTTTCTAGTAATGAAAACAACCCACAAGACAACTCCTCCGGACAGTTTAGAATGAAGTCTCAAAATTACTATGTTGAAGCAGGTTTTGGAGTAGATTTTTATTTTGAGTACTTTAAATTCACTCCTTCCATAAGGGGCGTTTTTGGGATGGGCAACGAATTGGTAAGAGATGACAACCCTTTAAGCCCGTGGACTTCACAAATTGAATCACTCAAAACAAGAGGTTTGTTTATCAATTTTACATTTCAATAATCAGCTTCGCTTAAATTCGCTTAAGAGTATTGCGCCTGCCATAGCTACATTAAGACTTTCAGTCTCTTGTTGGGGTCTAAAACTAGGGATGGACAATTTTTTATTGATATGTGAGTGAATCTCTGGACGGATTCCATTCGCTTCATTCCCTAAAATTAAAATGGAATGTTTTTTATTCAAATCTTGCGTATACACATTTGTGCCCTGCATAAAAGCTCCATAACAATAAGCAGATGATCGAGACAGGTAGGCTTCTAAATCTGCGTAAC
>PXBV01000262.1 GCA_003565575.1 Psychroflexus sp.
AGCACAGCGACAAGCCGCTGCATCAGATATCTTTCTGCTATCTTGGCGATGCCCGCAACAACATGGGTAACTCGCTTCTCGTAGGTGCAGCCAAGATGGGGATGGACTTTCGTGCAGCAGCGCCCAAGTCGGTGCAGCCCAGTGAAGAGCTCGTAGCGCAATGCCGCGAGATTGCAAAAGAAACCGGGGCCAGGATCACCATCACCGAGGATGTGGAAGAAGCCGTTAAAGGTGTTGATTATCTGTATACTGATGTATGGGTCTCAATGGGTGAACCGGATGAAGTATGGAAAGAACGCATTGAGCTGCTGAAGCCTTACCAGGTGAACATGGATGTAGTGAAAAAGACAGGCAATCCCAAGGTGAAATTCCTGCATTGTCTGCCTGCTTTCCACAACCGCGAAACCATTGTTGGCGAAGAGATTTACCAGAAGTTTGGCCTTGACGGTATGGAAGTGGTGGAAGATGTGTTTGAATCAGAGCATTCTGTGGTTTTTGATCAGGCTGAAAACCGCCTGCACACCATCAAAGCTGTGATGGTTGCGACTTTAGGGTCGTAATCTTTTTCTTAAGATAAAATTTCGGGGTAAAGGCACGGTATCATTGCAAAGTGTGTCTTTACCCCGATTTTTATTTCTCTGATTTTTTGTCCACAAATTCGCACAAATTTTTCTCAAATTTACACAAACTGGACAGCCCAGGTGCTGTCCTTACAGGTTCTCTTGTGGATAATCATGCAGGCCGGCCAAGACCGGCCAATACAGATGCTAATCTGCAAATATGCTAATCTGAACATCAACGCTTATTTTGTGGGCCGGCCTTACCTGCTCCAAAACAGGGTGTTCAAAGAGCGTATAACACCCAAAAATACGGCTTTTTTCTTTTAAATGAACTCTTTAAAGTGATTGTTCTTTTAAAGATTGTTGAAATAATTCGTAATTTTGATAAGTTCAATACCGTTATCCCTGAAAGTTTAATTGACCTATGAAAACACAAGACATATACATCGCACATCCAAAAACAGATGAAGAATCAAAAGCTCTAAAAGCATTTCTTCAAGCACTCAAAATAGAATTTGAAATTCCCGGGGCTAAAGAATACAATGCAGAATTTGTTAAGAAAGAACTGGAAAGCAGACAACAAGTCAAAGACGGTAAAGTAACCAGGGTAGAAAAAGAAAACCTTAAACTGAGCGAAGAATTAAAAGAGGAGACCGGGCAAAAAACGGAAAGCGACAGGATACAGACACATTTTGCAAGTGAAAAAGCATTGGCCAAAGACTGGCTTTTACCCGAAGAAGACGAAGCATGGAAAGATTTGTAAAAGGTGACATTGTTGTACTCCCGTTCCCGTATTCCGATTTATCAAGCTCTAAGAAAAGACCTGCAATGGTTCTGGCCGACCTGAAAGGAGATGACATAATCCTTTGCCAGATTACAAGCCAGTTTGTGAAAGACAATTATGCTATTGCTTTAAATAATACTGATTTTAAGCAAGGTTCTTTACAAAAAACCGGTAACATTAGGCCTAACAGATTATTTACTGCTGATAAATCAATCATAGTTCGAACTGTAGGAACGGTTAAGCCTGAAGTATTCAAAGGGGTTGTCAATAAACTTTTTGAAATAATAAAGCAGTAGTTTTAGCCTTTGATATAGTGTTCCGGGAAAAGACCAGGTAATCTATGAAGGGGGAAACGCGTCTTACGACAATCAAACCGTTGAACGCATTAACACGTTTCTCTGAATCAAAGCTAAACACTCCTAATTCATTTATTCTAATATTAGAACCCAAATAACCACTTAGTTCTTTAGCTGACCTTTTTGAACCATCCGCTATAAATACGCTATCTTTAATATCATGAAGCAAAGACGGATAATTGGTCTTTAAGTTTTCTAATTTTTTTTTAACCTTTTGACGACAAAATGAAGGTGAAGCCTATTTGAGATTAGAATCATCAGAATAACAACAAAAAAACCCCAAATCTTGGAAAGAGCTGTATATATATCCATGCAAGAAATTATTTTATGATGCCTTACTGTCTATAGTAAAACTGTAGTTTGTCATCAAACCTTGATTCACATTAGCTCTTCTTTCCCGCAAACCATCCGGGTCTATAAATAAAATAGGATTATTAAATCCATACCTATAAGGTGTGAGGCTTGGGGCTAATTCGGCTAATGCATCGGGGCTATGCCACCTCCCAATCTGCGCATCATAAAATCTCGCCCCGTAATCATACCAATTTACACCAAAAAAATCATGTTCCCCACCGGCCTTACCTGCTCCAAAATCAGGTACTCAAAGAACGTATAACGCCCCAAAATACGGCTTTTTATTAAATACTTTTGAGTGATTGACATTATATTTAATAACCAGTAAATTTTGTAACTTTGAAATAGTTTTCTGTTCAATACCAAGTTTTGTTCGAAAATCTAAAAATCATGAACTTGCAATATATATCAGACAATAAGGGAAAAACTACAGGTGTATTTATTCCTATTAAAGATTGGGAAGAATTGAAGAAAGAAATAAAAGGTCTTAGTGAGAA
>PXBV01000377.1 GCA_003565575.1 Psychroflexus sp.
CACCTCCACATAACTCATTTCCCCGCAAGGCTTGTTGCTTTGACGGGGATTTTTTTTGGTGTGATACGTTCTGTGACCTTACCAATAGTTTGGTTTAAGCCATGGATCGAGGCGCTGGTATTGCGAAGCAGTGCTCCGCCCCGGCACCTCCACAAATAAGATGGCGCGAGCGTCTCGCTCGTGCCTTTCTATCTATTCATAAACCCTAAAAAAATGTCGCAGTCCTTGTAACATTTTCTTTTCCAACCATTGCTCCTTAATCAACTCCCCGCAAGGCCTGATGCTTTGACGGGGATTTTTTTTGAAGCATGTACATAATGTTGGTGTTTCTGTAATTTTAAAATCTTGGAATCAATCGAAGCGCTGATTTTGCTGAGCAGTGCTCTGCCCCGTTACCTCCAATAATTTGAAAGGCTAACGTTCGTTAAGTCTGGCGGCGATATTCTGATATGCTTTTTTTGCAACAAATAACTCTTTAGTAAATTTGCGAGTAATCAATTTAATTAGAGGGCTTTGAAATACCCATCTGTCGGCTGGTTTTGCCGGCTGATGGGTGTCGCTAACCCGTCAGCCCGCACATGTAGCGTGCAGACGGGCAGTTATGCAAAGCCCTCAATTAGCCTTTTACCATTGGATACTTCAATTTAAAGGCGTAATCGTATTCAATAAGGCTTTGATTATCCTTGTTTTCTAGCCAGGCGGCTTCTTCGTGTGAGGCCTCGATTAGATCCTCTGTTTTCATTGGGCCTAATGAATTCTTCACCACCGCGAGCGTATTCTTCTCTTCTGTTGTCAACTCATTTAATACATCGTCATTAGAACTTGAAACAAATCTCTCTCCCTCTCTTTCCGGAAATTTAACCAACTCTATACTAAAAGCACCTTTCTCAGCTCCAAACTCAAAAAGTGATCCGTACCTATGAGGAACTGGTCCCATCGGTATTGCCTGATAAGATATTCCACTTATTGAATACCCATATTGCCTAAAATGGCAGAAATCTGAATAAAACAACAGTTTGCAAATCTTAACTTTAAAAAAGTTTGAGTTGAGAGCCATAAATGCAATCATAGCACTTAACTTTTCAATAGAAGGTGCTTTATAACCCGAGAACTCATTCGGTTCCTGATGTGTGAACAACCAACTAAATAGCTTTTCATCATTTGAGTGCGCAGCCATCGCGCTCTTTATATACTTCTCTTTCTGCTTTTCAGTTAAACTATCGCAATCATTTACCAGATCAATAAAAAGACCTGGTTTTGACGATATGGAAATCAATTTAGCATTAGCTAGCTGAGGCACATCTCCATTCTCATAATTCCTGAAGGTATTTGTTCCAAAGCCAAGAATTTCAGCCATCTTAGTTTGATTTACTCCATACTTTTCTCTGATATTCTTTATCTCTTCAGGAAAAGGAATGTTGTGTTCTTTTCTATACGCACTATGCAATAATTGCATATTTAACTCATCAATTTCTCGGGTTGTAAATTCTTTGCCCGTATCAACACATTTGAAGTTGTTGTACGATATAGTGAACTTTTCGCCCCGGAATTCCAATTCTTCACTGTTAGCCTGACGTGTTACCTCGCCACCTGTGTATGGACTTTTCACTTTAATCCTCCTATTTAAATGGATAATCCATTGGGTGTTCTGCGATATGGAATGAAATGCAAATCACAGAACTATTTGATTTCCCCAGTGTAATTTTGATGTAAATCTCTTGATTTTTAACAAGCTTGCCGAAAACATACATTTCTGAATCACCCCCAAAAAACTCCTCTGGCTTCGGTCCTTCAGAGTAATCTTTAACGGAAAGATTTTTGATTATATCATCCCGTTCAAATGGTTTTAGTTCAAGTGTAGCTAATGTTTGTACATTTTTTGGCCGATCATCCTCATAAATTATATCGTAGATGCCGGCTTTTACTTTTAATCGTTCTAAAAACGATTCAACCTCTTCTTTTGTTGTTCTCATATACAACTATATAGTTAAATATAAGTATAAATGCCCTATTTTAGCAATCATATAGTTTATTATACAATTTTTAAGTTTATAGCAGCCATATAGCCTCCTCGAAAACCTCACCAACCCCTTCGCTACCCTCTCATTTAACTGTTGCCGCTACATCAGTTGGGTTTTGAAGTCTCTCCGTCTGGTTAATAAATCGATCGATCAGCTAAGTTCAAAGCTATTACTTGAAGGTGATATTAAATCGAATTTTTTGACTTTCATGTTCTCGAATTCAATTCGTTCACGTAACGAGAACATGGCTAATTTGTGAACAATATTTATGAAATGCGACCAAAGAGTACTATGCCACTTTATTTGTAGCAACATTATAAACCCAAAGCACTGCTTCTTCTTATGTAAGCAGTCTATATGGATTTTGGTCACACAAATGGGGAGATAGCTAGTTAACGCAAAAAAGCCCGTTCTGAATTAAATCCAAAACGGGCTTTCGTTAGTAAAGAACAGATTCCGAATACAGCTTGATGCTGCTGAGTCAGATCTGAGTTATTTTCTGAAGGTTTCTACTTGCCTA
>PXBV01000302.1 GCA_003565575.1 Psychroflexus sp.
AGCCGAAGCGTGTAGCCTTTTATCACTCCAGAATCTTCTAGCTTTTTTACTCGTTCTCTAACGGAGGATGGGGATAAATAAATTTGCTTACCAATTTCGGCATAAGAACTTCTGGCATTTACTTTTAAACAATCGATTATTTTAAAATCTATATCATCTGGCATTGAAACAGGTGTTTAAACCTCAAAAATACATTATTTAATCTGAAAATTAAACATACCACCATTGAAGCGTTTTTATAAAACGGCTGTAATAATTTAAATTTGCGGGTTGTAGAAAAATAAATACGCTGTGGAAGTTTACGTCTTGATTACTCTTGCTATTGCAATTTTCTGTGGGTTTTTTGTCCAGTCTTTGGTAGGATTTGCCGGGTCTTTGGTAGCCTTGCCAATTCTTCTTTTTGCTGTAAAACTTCCTGATGCAATAGCTTATGTTTCTGTTTTTTATTTATTCTCAAGCGCTTATATGGTTTACAAGGAATGGTGCAATATTGATAGAGCTACCATTCTAAGACTCATATTGGCTTCTTTGATAGGCGTTGTGCTCGGAATTGCTGTACTAGCATATTCCAAACCTGTAGTATTGCAAACAGGTTTAGGCATTTTTATCCTACTTTATGTTGGCTATGTAGTATTTGGTAAAAAGGAAATGGTATTGAGCAAAAATGTAAATTGGACATTTGGTGTGGTAGGCGGCTTTTTTGCCGGTGTGTTTTCTACTGGTGGTCCCTTGTATGCTATTAGCGTTAAAAATACGGTTAAAGGAGCAAAAGCCTTTAGAGCCACTATGATTGGCGTTTTGGCTTTAATAACGCTCATCAGAATACCAGCGTTGAGCATAAGCGGTGTCTTGACTTTTCAGCATCTTCAAATGAGCTTAATGGTTTTGCCTGTTTTCTTTTTAGCTCAATTTTTGGGTATAAAATTCTTTCCGAAAATCAATGAAGTTCAGTTTAAAAGGATATTGCTGGTGATTCTGTCGCTTTCAGGATTAGCGTTGATTTTTTAATTTTTATTTTATTTGAATAAGTAAGTTGAACGCTTTATGAGTAAAAAACCTAATAAGTCTTAACTTTCAATCTCTCGCTAAGCTATGAGCGTAAACAGACTTCACAGGTTTTTGAAACCTGTGAAGTCTAAAGGATTAAATTATATGTTTCAGAGCCTTTTACCAACAAAAGTTTCAATCCTACCGTAAAACCTTCAGTTAAAACTACCAGCCCAGCGAGAGGTTGAGGTGATTTTCTATCTTCAAGCTCACTTCTTCTGCACATTAATCTAACGAAACCCAAAATCAGAAGAAATCTTATCCTGCCTACTCTTTATGGCATCACGAATTTGAGTAAATTTGCAACTTAAATTTGAATTATGTCTGAAGAGAAAAAATCTTTGAATTTCCTCGAGCAAATCATTGAAGAGGATTTGAAAACCGACTATAACCTTAGCGACTTAAAATTTCGCTTTCCACCAGAGCCAAACGGATTTTTACATATTGGGCATGCGTCTTCGATTTGCCTGAATTTTGGCTTGGGACTGAAGTACAATGCGCCAGTGAATTTAAGATTTGATGATACCAACCCGTTGAAAGAAGAAACGGTTTATGTGGATTCCATCAAAAATGACGTGCAGTGGCTTGGTTTTGAATGGGCGGAGGAATGTTATGCTTCAGACTACTTCCAGCAGTTGTACGATTGGGCGGTGGAGTTGATTAAGGCTGGTGATGCTTATGTAGACAGTCAGTCGTCTGAAGAGATAGCGTCCCAAAAAGGAACACCAACGCAACCAGGCACGGCGAGTCCTTACAGAAATCGATCTATAGAAGAGAATTTAAAACTTTTTGAAGCCATGAAAAATGGAGAAACTGGCGAAAAAGCCCATGTGCTCCGTGCTAAAATAAACATGGCTTCACCCAATATGATTATGCGGGATCCTGTAATGTACAGGTGTTTACACAAAGCGCATCACCGCACAGGCAATGAGTGGATGATTTACCCAATGTACGACTGGGCGCATGGCGAATCTGATTTTATTGAGCAAGTGTCTCACTCGTTTTGTACGCTGGAGTTTCAGCCCCACCGTGAACTTTACAATTGGTTTGTGGAACGTGTGAGTAAAGAAGGAGATTTGGTGCCCAAACAACGTGAATTTGCCAGAAGAAACCTAAGCCATACGGTTGTGAGTAAACGAAAATTGGCACAACTTGTAGAACAAAATTTTGTCAAGTCCTGGGATGACCCCAGAATGCCAACGATTTCTGGATTGAGGAGACGTGGGTATACGCCAGAATCGATCAGAACGTTTGCGGACAGCATTGGCATTGGCAAACGAGAAAACATGATAGATGTGGCGCATTTGGAGTTTTGTGTGCGAGATGATCTCAACAAAAAAGCGTCACGTGTCATGGGTGTGATGGATCCTTTGAAGGTTATTATCACCAACTATCCTGAAGGCAAAGAGGAGTGGCTCACTGCCGAAAATAATCCAGAAGACGACACCGCGGGAGAGCATGAAGTGCCATTTTCTAGAG
>PXBV01000299.1 GCA_003565575.1 Psychroflexus sp.
AATAACCGGCTCTTCGCTATCATCTACATCCACATCCGGTTCCGGTGAGGCATCTTCAGCTCCGCAACCGGCTACAACCAAGAAGGAAAATACACAAACAATCAATACAAACCACAATTTATAGTTTTTCATATTTATTATCTCCTTTAATATGAAAATCTAAGACTTTAAGTTTTACGAACTGATCTGGATACATACTTCTTACTTCTTGCCATTTCATATATTACACCTTCCAAAGCAAAAACTAAGCAACCTAAGTATTATTATAACATATTTTGCCTAGTTTAGCTTTATAAAAGGTGACAATTATATTCCTTGATTAACATCATCTTTGTGTTTCATCCTATTTCACCAGTCTTTTCGATAATCACTTTATATAATTTAGTATTTATTCTAAAGCCAGATTCAATTGCAGCATCTAAATATCTTTTAACAGAGTTAATATGTCCTTTTTGTTTTGCTTTAATTAAGATCCTAATAAACCCAGTCTTATTTAAGTTATATAAATCAGCAATTTGCCTTGCATCACTTTCATCTATTACAACTAACTCAGCATTTAATTGCAAACCAAGAACAATTACTTCAGATTCTCCATCATCAAGATCTTTTTTTCACCACTTTACAAGTTTTAGAGGAAGAATTTAGAAAATTACTTGACAAAGGAGCTTATTTCGATTACTATTGTGTTCAAAAAGTATCTAAGGAGATGATACTAATGAACACATTTACAGGAAAAAATGTATGCAATGGTAAAATCTCGGTCATTTCTATGTTATATACTTATTTTGCACGATATGGGGAAATTTTCACTAAACCCACAAGATGTAAATTTATCTGGCTTTGCATTTCAATTCTTGCAATGTACAGTGTCCATTCTGTTAAGTTTTTACATGATTGGTTTCTTTGCAGAGTGACTGGTAAATCTTTAAATTCCTTTTATTATTTTCTTAATACAAAGATGGACTTAAAGAGCATCATGCAGACTACTGTAAAAATTGCTATATCTTGCATTCCTGAGATATTAAAAACTTTACCAGTCATGATTATTATTGACGATACTCTTCAGGCAAAATTTGGTGTCCATTTTGAGTGTTATAAATCCTTGTTTGATCACACTAAACGCAACGGTTCAAATTATTTGAATGGGCATTGCTTTGTAGGACTCATTTTAAAAATTCCTTTATATTTTACTGATGGCGGCACCTACTATCTAACGGTACCAATAGGTTTTAGGCTTCGGAAAGATGATCCTGAACAAAAATCAAAGCTTAAAATTGCTGCAGAAATGATAGATTGGGTCATGGAAATCCTAAAGGATTATAAAATGGTTATTCTCTTTTGTGACAGCTGGTATCCCAAAGGAGCTGTCAAGAAAGCTGTCAAGAGATACAAAAATCTTGATCTCATTGCTAGTGTTCGTGTAGATACGGTGCTTTATAATGAATCCTCTTCTGGCAAAAAGAAAGAAGACCGTGTTGATATACATAACCAAGAAGAGTTCCTCTACTCAGAGATTGGTAGCTATATGATTGCAACTAGAAGAGTTCGTACCAATCTTTTTGGTGATGACATCATTTTTGCTACTGTAACAACTACTAATTTAGAAAAGCACGATCGCTACAGGCTTTTTATAAGTACATTGATGCCTGAAGAATTAGTTATGATGATACCAGTAATAAATGAAAAAATATTGAAGAAAATACCAGAAGATAAATTATTTACACTTCTTCCATTTATCATGTATAGTTACCGTTGGACAATAGAAGTGGTTTTTTATGAGCAAAAAAAGTTCTGGGCATTTGGTAGGTACATGTTAAGATCTGCGACAGGTATAGAAAATTATGTTAATATAATGAATATTTGCTATAGCAGTACTAGGTTGCTTCCATTTCTAAATAAAGAGTTATCCTTTTTGCAAGGTGAAAGTGCACAACATACAAAATACTTCTTAGGCCACTGTATTTACGGAGAGCTATTCTATAGAAATTACGGCCCTAACCCCGAAATTAATGAGACAGAAGAAAGCCACAGGAACCCTTTCATAGCAACGTATTACAGCAATAAAATGGAGAAATGCAGTTAATTTTCTTGTAAACTGGTATAAGGAACCTATAAAGATACCAGTACCTTACATGAATATTGCAGCCCTTAGTCCATCCTTACTTTCAAACATCTTAAAAACCTCAAAACGAGGTGAACATGTCTTCCAACAATCAGGGACCAGAAGTAAACCGGGAATACCTTTCACAGAGAACTCCAGCACTTAACAGGGCACTTATCCGCTTGTAATAATTATTCCCATGTATACCTATTATTTAATAATACTATCTTAAACAACCAGGACTCCTTCTCTTCCAGGGGAAAAACCTGCTTTATCTATTTTTATCTATCTTTGGGTAGTGGAAAAAAAGGACAGGAGATCAGTCTCTAACTCTTGATTCATTTATAGGCTGACACCTGTTGCCATAGCTTTTTAATCAGCTGTTTACGCTGAAGGAATTCCCTTTACTGGTGAAGAAATAAAA
>PXBV01000089.1 GCA_003565575.1 Psychroflexus sp.
AGTTGCAAACTTCGCATAGCAGGTTGCAAACTTCGCATAGCAGGATTTTAGGTCATCAATCAAAAGTAAATTTCTTTAGCATTGCTTTTAAAATCTTTTTAAAGTCTGTAGAAGTTGCAAGCTATGAAGAGCATGAAAAAATAAAAATTTTGATGCTAATTCATTAATTTTGAGAGGAAACCGCTTCTTTTATGCCCAATACTGATTGAAAATCAATATGTGCTCTTAAATACTCAAAATACGCTAGCAAAACTTTATCATTCTCAAGCCTTGGTGTAAAAATTTCGATGAGTTGAGGCCGATGGTTTCTTTCAAAAAACAAAGGCAGTTCGTTGTCAACTTCATCTAAATTGTGCGCTTCTACATATTCTATACCATACATTTCACATAATGAGCTGGCATTGAGTTGATGTGTGGTTTCAAAATAATTAGCAAAATAATCTTCATTTTTGTTCCCGGGCAAAATTCGAAAAATCCCTCCTCCTCCATTATTCAGTAAAATAATTTTAAAAGTTTTAGGTATATAGTTGTTCCACATAGCATTGGAATCATAGAAAAAACTCAAGTCGCCAGTCACCAAAGTGGTGGGTTCTTGACTTGCTACTGCATACCCAATAGCAGTGGATGTACTCCCATCAATCCCACTGGTTCCACGGTTAGCAAAGGCTTTTATCTCACGTCTAGAATCAAATAAATTGGCGTAGCGAATACTAGAACTATTGGCAAAATGTACAATTTCGTCTTGTGGTAAATTTTCAAATAAGCTGTAATAAAATGCAAAATCAGTAAACGCAATTTCGTATTTGTACTTTTCCCTAACCTCCAAGGTCTTCAACCTGATAACATTCCAAGTTTTAAAATAGCTAGAATCCACAGGTTGTAATGAAGCCTTTAGGTTTTTAAAAAACGCGTTAACGGTGGTTTTAAAATGTTGTGTCAGGCAAAAAAAGGTATCATTAGCTTCTCTCGGGTTGATATGGAAATGTTGTTTTGGCTTGAAATTTCTTAGAAATTTTTTAACTTTCTTAGAAACAATCAAACCTCCAAAAGTCACAAGCATCTCTGGTTGAAGAACTTCAAACAACTTATCTGAATTTTCTTCTTGTTCTATTGGAGCTAATATGGAATCGATATTAGTAAAGAAATGCTGATCTGAAATATTTGAAGTAATTTCTGTCATCACAATCACTGAAGGGTCTCGAGATAAGAGTTTCAAGACTTCTGCTTCAATTTGCTCATCATGATTTACCCCGACTAAAACCAGCTTACGTTGAGCAGAATTCCAGGCTTCTACAAATCTGGAAGCATGAACTTCATCTAAACTTGGTTTCAAGGTTTTAAAAACAGGAATTTTAATACCGAGCGTATCCGTTTTGTGATAAAGTGGTTCATCAAAAGGAGCATTGACATGAACTGGACCTTGTCTCCAAATGGCTGTTTGTAGGGCTTCGTGGGTTTGTACAGCATTAAAATCAATAATGGATTGGTCTTTAGAATTATGAAAATCACCCTTCAGATTAGCCGAGTATAAAATGTGATTTTTAAACACATTTTCCTGTCTTATGGTTTGGCCATCGCCAATGTCTATTAAGTGCGGAGGCCTATCCGCAGAAATAATGACCAAAGGGAGATTGCTGTAGTAAGCTTCTGAAACAGCTGGATAATAATTCAAAAGCGCAGATCCAGAGGTACAGACTACCGCTACAGGTGCGTTGAAACGCTGAGTCATTCCTAAGGCAAAAAAAGCGGCACATCTTTCATCTACAATGCTATATGCTTTGATTTTTGGGTGATTAGCAAAAGTTATGGTGAGCGGTGCGTTTCTAGAACCTGGAGAAATAACCACGTGTTTTATGTTGTTTTGTACGCATAATTCAACTATCAACTGCGCACTTGGTATGGTAGAGTAAATTTGATCCATAAAACAAAAATAAGACTGGGTAGACTTATACAACTATTCTTCCTAAATTCTTATAGCACTTTTAACATCGTCTTAGATTTATTAACGGTTTCCGCCCATTCATCTTCTGGTTGACTGTCTTTAGTAATGCCACCCCCTACATAGATGTTTATTTTTCCCTCTGCATAACTCAAGCATCTCAAGTTAACATAAAGATTGGAAGCTCTCACTATAGACTTATACGCTTGGTTTTCATGATTTTGAGTTCTACCTGACCTTTGCTGATGTTGTGGCAAATTCAATTCACCAAAAAAACCTGTATAAAATTGCCTATTGTAAGTTTCATTGGCACGTAAAAACTGAAAGGCTTCCTGCTTAGGCAAACCACAAACTGCTGGAGTTGGGTGTAAAGCCTTCAAGATATCTTCAAGCTGCGAGGTTTCAAAAGCAGCCTTAATATCCGTGCGCAAATGCAATAATTCTCCTGCCCTATCTATTGAGGTGTTAGAAATTTTTAACTGAGAAACAAAAGGATTGAGAGCGTTTTCAATTTCATCTGTGACAATCTGCTGCTCATCTAGCTCTTTCAAAGTCCAATCTCTTGCCTCCTCCACGCC
>PXBV01000077.1 GCA_003565575.1 Psychroflexus sp.
AACACTAGTAAAAAAAACAAAATGCTAAGATTTCTCAAATTTGATGTATAAAACTGTATTTAACTAATTCATTATAAATGCAATTTAATCAAAAATACGATTTTTTATAATGGTTAAATTTTCATCTTAAAATGGACTAAAAACGAAGAACCTACTTTTCTAATCTTAATCTAGTTAAATTTTGGTTTGTAACCTAAGCCCTAAGGTTTGAGACGTCCAATCCATATTTATATACTTCCCCTTGCTTTTTTTGGTTGAATCAAACTCTGGAAGTGGAATGCTTAAAGCTTTGGCTTTATGATGGTAATACGCTTTTTTACTGAGATGAATGTCTTCATTACCATGAAAAACCATTCCAAATTTATTTTGCTTCATAACCTCAGAAAGTAGCTTCACACAATTTTCCAGATGAATTAAATTCACTGGAGCCTCAGGGTTTTTTATGCTTTGGCGCCCAGACAAAAACCGAACGGGATGCCGGTCTTCACCCACCAAACCACTAAACCGAACTACACTTGTAGTTACTGAAGGCAAATTCAATAGTAATTCTTCTGCTTGCACAAGTTGACTGTTTTGAATTTCCACTTCAGAAAATTTATAATCTTCTTTATACTCAGGAAAATGCTCTTGGTCCTTAAAGACACCTGTAGAACTCACATAAAGTAATTTTTTGATATCCGTATGAGCCAGACCTTTCACAACCTGTTTTAGCTTAGCAATAAAATTGGAGTTAGGGGTTTTTCTTAACCCTGGAGGTATGCAAATCAGCAAATACTCAGAGCCTTCTAGAAATTCTTGTAAATTCCCTTTACATTCCGTTTCATTCAATTCAATAATAAAGCCTGTTATTCCTGCTGAATGTAATACAGACAGCTTAGAATGTGTCGTTGTAGACCCCTTTACCTCAAAACCGAGTTTGAGTAATGCTTTGGCCAAAGGCAGACCTAACCAACCACACCCTAAAATAGAGATTTGTTTCATTACAATTTCAGTTTGTGTTTCACTATAATCGCATCATTAACGACGAAAGGTTTTGGAATTTTATCATCAGACCTTTGTTTTATTGAAAATAAAGGATTAGATAGCAAGTCGAAGCTAATTTCGTCAAAAACAAATTGAATAGGAATATCTTTATCCACCTCAAATTCAAAATTTAACGGTTCTTGATTCACCACGTAGTAATCAATCAAGGTGGGCTTTACCCTATTTTTGTGAACATGCACAGCGTTTTCTCCCTCTTGAGAGGCATCTGCTGTTTTTCCGTTCACTATGAAGGTGTGGAAATTAACTTTAGACAACTCCGACACGATTACCCTACTTAAATTTCTTCTGAAGTTAAGCCGAACCGCATATCGTTTTAAATGATTTTTTGAAGGTGCTAAGGTATCAACTTGAATAAAAGACTCTTGCAACAAGACAACTGGAGCTCCTGAAGAATATGTATACGCCGTATTATATTTACTTTGGTAATCAGTTATTGTTTCTGAATCCATCTGGGATTCAAAATAAGGTAAAGTCCAAGAGTCTAACTCATCATCATACGTATTCCATGTAGCGGTTTTTGTAGTTTGATCTAAGTTGTACACCAAGCTATTGGGAAGCGGACTGTTTTCTGTAAAATCTGAATGTAAATGTGCCTTTACAAAAAAACCTATTGCCGTTAATAAGCTAATGGCAGCTATACCTTTTTTAATAGAAAAATAGCCAAAAACAGGGATAAGACTCCCAAAAAGCAATACTGTGAAAATTGAACTAAGCACACTCATCTTCAAACCTAATCCAACAGGAAAAAACTGAATAAACGGAGTGATAATGATTAAGGAAGGTAAAATTAAAATTAGTAAAAACAAATAGGAAGGCACTTGAAAACGTATCATCAAGAAAAATGCAAAAAGAATAAAACAAATCGGAATTATAAAGAAGGCAGCACCTTTAAGGTATATATTGAGTAAAAACACAAGAATAAACCATGTAAAAAGCGGGGCTACCATAGCATTTTTAGGATTTAGTTTCGTGTCAAAAACTTGATATGCACTGAAACAAATGAATAATGAAAAGGCAACAAAAACAACAATATAGTCATGACCATTATAAGTAAACCCTTGTAAAATAGATGAATATGAAGGATATAGCTTTAAGATGAATTGCCAACCGAAGTAGGTAATTGTACCTGCAAAAATCAAACTGACCAACCAAGGAATACAACCAACAAATACTTCTTTTTTATTGAGTGATTGAATTTTAAATCCATAAATTAATAATGCAATGAACACAATCAATGCAAAAGCATAAAGACCCCAAACCCATGAAAATGGGTAGTAAAAAAGACCCAAACCAGTCATTGTAAAATAGACATGGTCTTTTTCAGATTTCAAATCGGTTAAATCAGTGTCTGAAAATTGATTTAAAGTAGACATTAAATAATCTCCTTGGTGAGCTAGTGATCGCTTATCTAATCGCTCTGGAACATCTAAAGCGGTGTGGTAATTGTAATGATCGTCTATAAACGCAAAGAAAAAGCTAGGTACATCCGCAATTTCTCTGAAAACTGTTGAGTCTGTGTCATTAGGCAATAGCTTGTAGACACTATACATTAATGAGTTGGCCAAGGGATGACGGGTTTGTGCGTTGCCAAAAAGCTCTATTAATTGTGAATTACCATGGTTGGTTTCTACAATCATATTACTAGGCCCACCACTACCTCTAGCTTCAAAATTCAAAACTAATCCAACTTGCTCCGCCCATGGATGTTCTTTTACAAAAAGCTCTGCTCCTGTAAGCCCTACTTCTTCCCCATCAGAAAAAAGAACAATAATGTCGTTTTTGAAATCTGCTTGAGAAGCTATAAATGCCCGCAAAGCTTCCAAGATGGCAGCAACACCAGATGCTGCATCTGCAGCACCAAAAGAAGAGTGAACTGCAGAATCGTAATGAGTGAGCAACAAAAGAGCCTTTGCATTAGGCTCTGGATTGGGGGCTTTTATTCTAGCAATAATGTTTTCTGGTACGGTTAAAACCCCTCTTTTATTTAAAACAAACCCTTGCTGAGTTTGAACTTGAAGATTTAATTCTTCTAGTTGATTTACTATATAATTACGTTTTTTACTGTGGGCTGAAGAGCCAATATAATGTGGTGTATCGGCAATATTCTGCACGTGCTCCATAGCTCTTAACGTAGAAAACTCCCTAGATTGTGTAGATAAGTCTGTTAACTCTGATGGGGACAAGTCTTGAAAAATGTACCATATGGATAGTATAATAACCAGTGAACTAAAAATAGCCTTATAGGTAGTTTTTCTCATTAATCACGTTTTACTAAAGCATAATAATCATTCTCCAAAGGTAAGTAACCTTGGTCATAAACAAAGTAGTAAACACGTCCAGATTTTGTAGTATATAGACTGGTGAAATACGTAAAATTAAATCCTTTAGCTAGGAGTTTTTCTCTTGTGGTTTTCGTTTTTTGGTCTGTATTGATGCTTTTTAAAATTCTATAATTCTTTTTCAACCTATTATTGATATTCCTCACTATCTTATTGGATTCACTATTTAAACGATTATTATAAGTACTCCTACAATAGTCGGAACAGTATTTTTTGTCGATTCGACCCGTTATAGGTTCTCCACATGATAGGCATTTGGCTTTTTCCATAATAGTTGATATTACTTCGACTTAGTAAATATAAAAAAATCCCTCAACTTAAATGAAGAGGGATCTTTGAGAAGTGTTTATCTTGAAGTTAATCAACAATCTTAAATTCAGATCGCCTGTTTTCTTCGTGCTCTTCATCTGTACAACCTGAATCACAGCCGTTGATAAGTTCTGACTTTCCTTTGCCTTCAAAAGATAAACGCGATTCATCAATACCATTTTGAATGAGGTGTTTTACAGTGTTTTCAGCTCGTTTTTTAGACAGCTCAAGGTTATATGCTTCAGAACCTCTTTCATCTGTATGGCTAATTACCTTAATGTTCAATTCTGGATTTTCTTCTAGAATTTTAATTAATCTGTCTAGTTCCAAAGCTGCTTCTGGTCTAATGCTTGCATCGTCATAATCAAAGAAAATTAGTTTTTCTAAAATTTGCATCTCAATTTCTACCTCAGATTTTTCTGGGATTAGTGCTACCTTATAAAACATTTGCGTACTTGGTATTTCTAAAGTATTGGACTCGCTTTCATATCCTTTCATATTCACTTGCATGTCAAATTTTTGACCTGTAGGCAGATAACTTTTGCTCAAACCATTAGCATCAGTTTCTGTCCTTGAATATTCTTCGGCATCCTCATCATAAAAAATAACCTGTACATTTTCAATTACTAAATCTGTTTTCGCATCTAAGACTTCTACAGAAATAAGCGTTTGTTCTAATGGATGCACTAATTTCACACTGTAGATATGGTCTGTTCTATCTTGACCTTTCTTTTCTACTCTATTGGATGACACATACCCCGTTTCTGTGGAGGAATTATAAAAAAACGAAAAATCATCAGTAGAACTGTTGAGTGGGTGACCTAAGTTTTGAGGTGGAAGGAAGTTCCCCGATTCCTGCTTAGCATAGTAAACATCAAAACCTCCAAAGCCTAAATGCCCATCACTAGAAAAGTATAACGTGTGCTCTTGATCTAAAAATGGGAAATTTTCTCTCCCTTCAGTATTTATACTTGGCCCTAAATTTCTTGGCTCTCCAAGGCTCCCATCCTCATTGATGTCCACTACATAAAGATCTGATGCACCATAGCCTCCTGGTCTGTCACTAGAAAAGTAGAGTTGACTTTCATCTGGACTTAAGGCTGGATTAGCATTAGAAAATGAGACGTCATTAATAGATAAATCTTCTACATCTTGATATTGATTATTAACTAAAGTAGCTTTATAGATTTTTAGATGATTTACACCATTATCATCGGTTCTGTACTTTTCTCTAAAGTAATCGTTCCTTGTAAAATATACGGTTGAGGAATCTTTGGTTATTGCTAATAAACCTTCATGAAATTTAGAATTGATATCACCCTCTACTTCTACAGGGTTTGTAAAAGCACCTTCCACATTGTTGGCTACATAAACATCAAGAGCGTGTCCTTGATCCCAACCGTAAGTTTTTGCTTTTTCATTTCTAGCAGAAACAAAAAATAATTGATCTCCACGCTCATAAGCACCAAAATCTGAATATTCTGAATTTAGGTTCAACTTATTCAACTCAAACCTTGGGCGCATTGACTTTAAATCTGATAAATAGTCTGTATTTTCAAGAAATGCCTTAGCTCTAGAATCTCTAGGAGCTTTTTTTGAAAAGTCCAACATTGCTTTTTTAAACTCTTCTTCCCTTCCGTTACTTAAAAGGCTTTGAGCATATTCATAATAAACATCGGCTTCTGGATTTCTGTTGGACCTCATATACCGTTTATAAAATTGCTCTGCCTTTTCAAAATCTGAAATTTTGTAATAGGACTTTGCCAGTTGCTTATAGACGTAGCTATTGGATTTTCCTTTTTGAATAAGCTTTTCATAAGCTTTTATAGCATCTGAATATGCAAACCTTTCAAAATGTTGATCTGCTTTTCGTGTATCACTATTTTGAGACCATAAAGATGAGGTAAATAAGCAGATGAGTATAGAAAAAGTATATAAATTTTTCATTGTTGAAATTATTTCAAATTAAAAATAACGAGGAGAAACGTAAGTTTTCTTTTTAAAGAAAATATCAAAAATTACGAAAGCTTCATAAGAAGGCTCTCTTAAGTTAGACTGAGTTGCATCATAAGCAACACCTATCTGCATCCAGTCTGTAGCCTTTACACTTGCTAATCCACTTATAGCATCTTCATACCTATAGGAAGCTCCAATCTCAACCCTATCATAAAACATAAAGTTAGCGTTAACATCAAAAGACAAAGCGGAATTGAGTTCAGACTTAATGAAGGTAGATGGCTTAAACTTTATAAAGTCATTGACATCAAAAACATACCCAGCAGTTACAAAATAGTGCCGTTCTTGAGATCCAAACTCAGTATTTTCTAAACTTAGATGGGTAGACCTTAACACGTTTGGAACAGAAAGCCCAACGTAAAATCTATCAGTATAAAATAGAGCTCCAGCTCCCACACTTGGATAGGTATTATTACTGTTCCCTTGAAAAGCAGGATCCATGTCATCTTGAAAGAATAGATTTTCAAAACCTAATCTCTGAAAAGCAGCTCCAGCTTTTAAACCCAAAGCAAGTTTACTGCTTTTACCTAGGTCTAGCGTGTAAGAAATATCTGCAAATACACTGGTTTGATCTACAGGTCCTATTTGGTCATTAATTCCAGAAAGCCCTACACCAAACCCACTGCCAACTGCTGTATGCGCATTGAAAGTAAAGGTTTGTGGTGCACCTTCTATACCAGACCATTGATTTCTGTACAAAGCACCAACAGACAAACTCTCTTTGGAGCCAGCATACGCAGGATTGATGACGTTCATATTATACATGTATTGTGTATACTGTGGGTCTTGCTGTGCTTTTGCAGTTTGAAAACTTAGCAGAAGCAAAATCACTGTTATGAATATGTATCTTGTTTTCATAGAAAATTTCTTTATGAGGTATTTAATAATTATTGCTCAACGTTAATATACAAAGAGCCTTGTGCTTCGCTACCGTACTCAGGATCTTCAGCTTGAAAAGATATGACGTAAAAATAAGTCCCAGTTACAAGGTCATCTCCATCATTGTTCTTCCCTACAAATTCATCAATGTAGTTAGCTCTTTCGTAAACTTGAATTCCGTTTCTGTCAAAAATCTCCAAGTTAGCAATTCCTGTCCTTTCTGCTAGACAAGACAAATCAAAGTTATCGTTAAGACCGTCATTGTTTGGAGATATGCCTTGAGTGATAGGGCAATCATTAAGCTGAAGCTCATCAGCATCATCTGAGCTGCAAGCAAGAAACAAGCCAATACAGGCAAAAAGCAAGAAGTATGGTTTCGGATTCATATAAAAATTGATTTAATTAAATTAAAAACGAAGTAAGAAAAAATTTAGTATACCACAGCCATATTAAAGCAAAAAAGTGAATTTAATTCATCTCTGTTTTAGAAATGTAGCTAAACCATTTTTCTGAAATCTTAAAATCAGAAAGTAACTAAAGTATTTTTCATAATTTTGTAACTCAATTTTATTTATGCTAGATATACAAGAAACGACATATGAAACGGCGGTTTTAATTGGAATTATCAATCAATTTCAAAATGAAGAAAAGTCAAAAGAATACCTAGACGAGTTAGAATTCCTAACCTATACAGCTGGTGGTGAGGTAAAAAAACGCTTTCAACAAAAGCTAGACGTCCCCCACCCAAAAACCTTTATAGGAAAAGGAAAGCTTGAAGAAGTGAGAGCTTATGTAGAAGAACACGAGATTGGAACTGCCATATTTGATGACGAACTTTCGCCCGGACAGCAAAGAAATATTGAAAAAACCTTAAAGTGTAAAGTGGTAGATAGGACGTACCTGATCTTAGATATCTTTGCGCAACGCGCCAAGACAAGTTATGCAAGCACGCAAGTAGAATTGGCACAATATGAATACTTGCTACCAAGACTAGCCGGTCTATGGACACACTTAGAGAGACAAAGAGGTGGTATTGGGATGCGTGGTCCTGGAGAAACCGAAATTGAAACCGATAGACGTATTGTGCGTGATAAAATCACCTTACTCAAGAAAAAACTTAGGACAATAGACAAACAAATGGCTGTTCAACGTGGAAACAGGGGAAGCCTAGTGAGAGTAGCACTTGTAGGCTATACCAATGTTGGAAAGTCAACACTTATGAATGTGATAAGTAAAAGCGAAGTTTTTGCAGAAAACAAGCTTTTTGCTACTTTGGATACTACGGTCAGGAAAGTAGTGATTAGAAATCTACCGTTCCTTCTCACAGATACAGTTGGTTTTATTAGAAAATTACCTACTCAACTTGTAGAGTCTTTTAAATCCACTCTAGACGAAGTCCGGGAGGCGGACTTACTGCTTCATGTAGTGGATATTTCTCATGAAAATTTTGAAGACCACATCGAATCGGTAAATACCATTCTAGATGATATTGATTCTAAAGACAAACCTTGTATCATGGTCTTTAATAAAATCGATAACTATGAACCAGACGAGTTTGATGAGGATGACCTTATAGTTGAGCGCTCATCTAGACATTATACACTAGAAGAGTGGAAAAAAACATGGATGCAACGCGTGGGTGATAATGTCTTGTTTATCTCCGCTACAGAGAAAGATAACATGGAAGAATTCAGAAAAAAAGTGTACGACGCCGTAAGAGATATTCATGTGACGCGTTTTCCTTACAATAGTTTTCTTTATCCAGAATATGACACTTACACAGAAGAAGATAGCGCAAGTTAAAAAATTTCAAGAGAGCCAAGACTAAACCTAAAAATAAGCCAGATTTTTTTCTATTTAGGTAAACTAAAGCTAAACGTACTCCCGCGGCCAACTTCAGAGGTCAAATAAAACTCGCCTCCAAGATTGGAAACTATTTTTTCACAAATGGTCAATCCCATACCTAAGCCTGAATTATTGTTGTTAGTTTCCTTATAAAAAGGTCTAAACACCTGGCTTTGGTGTTCTTGATGTATGCCTTTACCATTATCTTTTACACTTATCAACCAGCTTTGTTTTTGATCCTTGACGCTCACCTTAATCTGTAACGGGCTATCTTCAGACCTGTATTTTATGGCATTCCCAATTAAATTTCGCATCACAATCGAGAGCAATGGCTTGGAAGTTTTGACATGAGGCAATTCTTTGTAATTGATTTCAATAAGTTCTGTTTTTATAACTAGCTGATTAAGTTCTTCTATATTTTTTACAATAGCTTCAACATCTACCCATTCTCGTATGGCAACTTCTGTTGAAAGGTGTGTGTAGTTTAAAACCTCTTGTATAAGACCTTTCATGTGTTCTGTGCTTTGTAACGCATGGCTTATATATTGAAAAGCTTGGTCATCAGGCTTTTGGTCTAACTCTTCTTTAAGCAACTCCAAGAACCCTTTTATAGATTCTAAAGGCTGATTAAGATCATGCGCTAAAGCAAAGGCCATCTCTTCTGTTTTATTCTTGTTAAGCTTAAGCAAGCTCTCAGTCTTTTGAAGTTTTAAGCGAGTTCTTCTTGACTCAAATTGTTGTTCAACTAATTTTGAAAGCGACTTAAGGGCGTTGATTTGAAAAGGCGAAAGCACGTGAGGCTTGGAATCTAAGACGCACAAAGTTCCTAAAGCTACTCCACTTTTTGTGGAAAGTGGCATGCCTGCATAAAACACAATTTTAGGCTCTTTAGTAACCAGTGGATTGTTCTTAAAACGCACATCTTCTGTTGCATCATTCACAATTAGCATTTTATCTGGCTGATTTATAGCGTGAGCACAAAACGCAACATCTCTTGGTGTTTGCTTTAAGTCCGTACCCTGTTTAGACTTGAAAATTTGATTTTTAGAATCTATGAGGCTTATAAGTGAAATCTTGGTATGGCAAATATTAGAAGCCAATCTGGTAATTTCATCTAAATCCTCATCAACAAAATCTTCTAGAAGCTTTAGATTATGAAGTTCTCTAAGGCGCTCAACCTCATTACTGGGTACTTCTGGCTTTTTCATAATAAAAAAGAAAAATTAGAATTTGAATATACGAGTTTCTTCTGTCTTTCCGAAATGAAATTTTTTAACTCAAGAAAAGCATTTTGTTTCGGTTTAAAAATTCAAGTAAAAATTAATTTGATACGGAATTATTTAAATTATAATCTTATTTTGCAGAAGTTAAATCAAAACATAAGCATCTAATTCTTAATTAAACGCCAAATGAGAAAGGCTATAAACTATTTTATTTATTGTTTATTGTTGGCGCATTTTGTGAGCTTTGCTCAAAAACCTGCAAACTCTAGAGAATTTGCTCACACGTTTTCTATCATTGCCCAAGATCCAACTACTGGTGAAATGGCTGTAGGTGTACAGAGCCATTGGTTTTCAGTTGGTAACTCTGTGCCTTGGGGCAAATCTGGTGTAGGTGTAGTAGCTACTCAATCCTTTGTCAACCAGCGTTATGGACATGATGGCTTAAAATTAATGGAAAGTGGACTTACTGCAGAGGAAGCCCTCCATCAATTAAAAGCTGATGATGAAGGCATTGAGTTTAGACAAGTAGCCATGCTATCAGTCAATGGCTCTATAGCTGCCTATACAGGTGATAAATGTGTTGACATGGCACTTCACCTAGTAGAGGATTATTACAGCATACAAGCCAACATGGTAGAAAATGAAAACGTAGTTTACGCCATGAGAAAAGCCTTTGAAGAGAATGATCAACTCCCTATTGCAGAACGCGTTGTAGCTACTCTATTAGCTGGACAACAAAGCGGTGGAGACATAAGAGGTAGGCAATCTTCTGCCCTTATTGTAGTTGGGAAAGATGCTCCAGAGCACCCATGGCTGGATAAAAAAATAGACTTAAGAGTAGAAGACCATAAAACACCAATTCAAGAATTATCTCGACTATTGAATAGCCACAGAGCTTATGAATACATGGAAAAAGGGGATGTAGCTATGGAAAATAAAAACCCTGAAGCTGCACTTAAAGCCTATAGTGCCGCAGAGAAGCTTTTACCGTCTAATGACGAAATAAAGTTTTGGAAAGCTGTAGCTTTAGTCAATTCTGGTCAATTCAACATGTCCTTACCTATTTTTGAACGTTTATTTATGAATGACAAGCGGTGGCAAAGACTCTTGAAACGTCTTCCATCATCAGATTTAATATCTATAGACCAATCTGCCTTAGACTATTTACTTAAAATTTAACCTATGAAACATTTACTTTTTTTATTTAGCTGCTTACTTCTTGTTGCATGTCATGACTCCCCGAAACTCTCCAAAGAAAAAGAAACCCCTACAAAACAGCGTTTTGGAATTGTTTTACATGGAGGTGCTGGAGTTATTAAAAAAGAAAACATGACGGACTCTCTGCAAACGGCTTATGAAGACAAACTTCAAGAAGCCATAGATGTAGGGCACAAAATTCTTGAAGAAGGTGGTACCGCACTAGAAGCTGTTCAAAAAACTATAAATGTACTGGAAGATTCTCCGTTGTTCAATTCTGGAAAAGGAGCGGTACTCAATGCTGATGGCATTGCAGATTTAGATGCTTCTGTGATGGACGGAAAAACAAAAAATGCAGGAGCTATATCTGGTGTTCAACACATAAAAAACCCAATTGACTTAGCTTATAAGGTTATGAATGAGTCTGAGCATGTCATGCTAAGTGCTTCTGGAGCTGAAGA
>PXBV01000318.1 GCA_003565575.1 Psychroflexus sp.
AACAACTGCTGGTTTTTGGCATATAAATTACAAAACTGTGACAATCTAATGCTTGGAAAATTATCTGGTCTTAACCTAAAGTATTTGACGAGACAGGGGTTTGATTCTGGCAAATCAAATTTTTGCGTTAAGTACTTAAATTCTGACTTGAGCGCTCGCACGTAATGACCTTCAGCATGCTCAGGAAACATTCCGCATAAACCAAAACACAAGGCCTCAAGCTGCTGTTTATTTTGAAAACATTTTTGAAAAATATTAAAATTTACTTTGGAAGCCATTTGCAAAAAAGCTTCACCGTTTACATTCAAGCCAAACGCTTTTGCCATCAATTTGAAGGTCACCTCTTCCCAATTGTTTTTGGAAGTTGACAAAAGGTCTAAAATAAGTAAAGTTTTCTCTTCTAATCGTTCAATATACAATCGTTCTACCCAATTTAACCATTTAAAGCCATCAACCGTATGGAAGTGGGTCTCGCAGTTTATCCATTTATTGGTTTTATTTTCAAATAAATCTTTAAATGCATTGAGTTGATGTGCAGACACGTAAGATTGTAACTCAAGGCACGGCAATTCCGTTTCATCTTTTCTAAAAACACTCATATCGTCTTCCCATACCACATGTAATATAACATTATCATAAGCAGGATCTATCTCATGATGGTGTGCATACCAATCTGATGACTTAACGTGAATTTCTAAATTACCTACCCAATGCTGACCACCTATATTAATTTCAGATTTAAAAAAGTCTGGCCCAGATTCAGTTTCATTATGCAGACCAGTATGTAAAATTTGAAGTTCTTCTCCATGTGTTGTTTTCAGCTTATTAAAATTAAGCTTTTTGTACTTCCACAAGCTATGCAGGAAAGCTTCTTGCATTTTAAAAAGTGTTTAGTTGCTGTAATACACTTTCTTTAAAGCTGTTTACCCAAACCTTATATTGATCTGCGTTGGGGTGAAGTAAATCTTCTGCAAGCATTGAGGGGTTTTTATGTAGAGGCTTGCTCAATTTCTGGAGTGGATAGTAATTTAGCTTATACTTTTTACTCATTTTTCGGATAAACCTATTGTACCTTTTTAATGAAGAGGACACCCCTTTTAGTTGCTTTTCTTTAGCAAAAGGTGATAAGCTATAGTCTGGAATACCAACCAAAAAAACACCTTTTTGATCTCCTGAACATAATTCAATAGCAACTTGAACCAGATGTTCAAATTCTATTTTAAATGTTTTAAATGGCTTATTTTGGTATTGATTGTTTACACCTATCAGTAATGAAACCAACTCAAAAGAATTTGGCTTAAAATTTTGTTGAGCTATTGAATCCAAGAGCTCATCGGTTCGCCATCCTGTAACGGCTATAACTTCAGGTTGGGCAACTCCTGCATCGTTTTCACTCAAATAAGACGCAAGTTGATAAGGCCAGGTTTGAGACTGTTCTACTTTTTCTCCAACGGTATACGAATCTCCTAAAGCTAAAAAGCGTTTAGGCTCTTGACCATAACTTTTTGTCATCATAATAAAAAATAATCCAAATAGAATGTGTTTCATAAGATACTTTGTATTCAAAAATAACAAAGATTTTTAAAAATTAAACATCTATAGTAGATTGGACATTGCTGGTTTTAGTTGAGCATACTTAAATTGAAATCCAGAGTTTATAATTTTTTGAGAACTTACCAACTGACTGCCAAGCACTATAGTTGACATTTCTCCCAACATCAGTTTTAAAACAAAACTGGGCACATTGGGTAAAACAAGAGGTTTACCTAGCTCTTTTGCAATACATTCTGTCAATTCTTTATTACTTACGGGGTTTGGGGAAACCGCATTATAGACGCCTTCAAGTTGACGTTCTAATAAATGATAAAATATACCGCATAAGTCTACCACGTGTATCCAAGACTGCCACTGTTTACCATGTCCTAGAGGCGCACCTACATACTTTTCTACTGGCTGCTTCATCTTCTCTAAAGCTCCACCATTTTTGGCAAGAACCACTCCTATTCTAACTTTAGAAACCTTTATACCAAGAGAATTAAATTCATCGGCCGCAGATTCCCACTGGCTTACCACATCGGCAAGGTAATTATTTCCTTTATTATAATCATTTTCTTCGTGAAACTTGGTTAAAGAATCCTTATAAAGGCCAATTGCACTAGCAGAGAGCAAATGTTCAACTTGATGTTCTGTTTGTTCTAATGAAGTTTTAAGAGTATTTAATGAATCAATTCTGCTATCTAGAATTGCTTTTTTATGATTTTTTGTCCATCTTTTAGCCACACTGGCTCCTGCCAAATTTATAATGGCAGAAACTCCATCAAAACAATTTTTATCAATTTCGAGACGGGAAGGGTTCCAAAAATAACCTCTATAATTAGGCTTATTTTTAATTTTATTCTTAGAAGTAGTAAGGTAATTTACCTCTACATTGTTTTCATGAAACAAATCAACTAGTGATTCTCCAACCAAACCCGTTGCTCCAGTGATTAAAATTCGCATAA
>PXBV01000173.1 GCA_003565575.1 Psychroflexus sp.
ACATTAGCAATCCCACAATCTGAACCTTCAACGGACAAGAATTTCTCAGCTTCTCTAAGATTATTGGTCATAATTGCAGAAGATAAACCTTGCACAACACCATTTTGGAGTTCAAGAGCATTATCAACGTCTCCAGAGTATTTCATAATGTATAACACAGGTGCAAATGTTTCATGTTGAACTATGCTGAAGTGATTTTCTGCCTCCGCTATAGCGGGTTTTACATAACAGCCACTTTCATAACCTTCTCCTTCTAAAACTCCACCTTCTACCAAAATCTTGCCTCCTTCTTTTTTCACTTCCTCTAAGGCATGAAGGTAATTCTTAACCGCATCTTTATCAATTAAGGGGCCAACGTGGTTCTTTTCATCTAGTGGATTTCCTATTTTAATTTGCTGGTAAGCATCCACAATGGCGTTTTTGACTTTATCATAGATAGATTCATGAATAATAAGTCGTCTGGTAGACGTACAGCGTTGTCCGCAAGTCCCAACTGCTCCAAACACTGCTCCAATAACTGTGTTTTTGATGTCTGCATCTGGAGTAACAATGATAGCATTGTTTCCTCCTAGCTCTAGCAAAGATTTACCAAGGCGCTTGGCAACTTCTTGAGCGACTAGTTTTCCCATTCTTATAGAACCTGTTGCAGAGATTAAAGGCAAGCGCTTATCTTGAGACATAAATTCTCCAACTTTATAATCTCCTGTGATTAATGAAGAAATGCCTTCTGGTACATTATTTTTGGCAAAAACACGTGCTGCAATATTTTGACAAGCAACTGAGGTCAACGGTGTTTTTTCTGAGCCTTTCCAAATGCAAGCATCTCCGCAAATCCATGCCAGTGCCGTGTTCCAAGACCAAACTGCTACAGGAAAATTGAATGCTGAAATAATGCCAACCACACCAAGGGGGTGCCATTGCTCATACATGCGGTGTCCTGGTCTTTCAGAATGCATGGTTAATCCATGAAGTTGCCTAGATAATCCCACTGCAAAATCACAGATGTCTATCATTTCTTGTACTTCTCCTAAGCCTTCTTGATAAGATTTACCCATTTCATAAGACACCAATTTTCCAAGGGGAGCTTTTAACCTTCTCAGTTCATCATTGAATTGCCTAACTACCTCACCTCTAGCAGGTGCTGGCCAAGTTCTCCATTCTTTAAAGCCTTTATAAGCTGTGTTTGCTACTGTTTCATAATCTTCTTTAGTAGTTGTTTGTACTTTTCCAATCAACCCCCCATCCACCGGGGAGTAAGATTCAATCCAGTCTCCGTTGGAAAAAAAATCTTGTCCAACTGAAGTCCCTTTATTTTCAAATTGAATATTCAGCTCTTTTAAAGCGTCTTCAATTCCGAATTCTTTAGAAATATCACTCATAAATTTTATTTTTCTTAATTTTAAACGAATTTATAAAAATTCAATCACTTAAAAAGCTTACGCTGTAAAACGTTTGTCTACAGGCATCACATATCCACAATTATCACAAGTACGAAGTGATTCACTGTTGTAAAACGCTTTAAAATGAGTTAGGAAATCTTTTTCAATATCATTGAGCGGGAAATACACGTCATGTAACTTGTGGTTGCATTGGTCACAAAACCATAGCAAGCCATCGTTAATATGGAGATGATTTCTCTTTCTCTCTATTACAAGTCCGATGGATTTTTCTTTTCTGACAGGTGAATGTGGAATTTTAGCTGGGTGAAGGTACATGTCTCCAGGGCCTAAAGCCATGGTTTTTTTCTTTCCTTCCTCTTGAATATGCACTTCAATTTCTCCTTCTAGTTGGTAAAATAACTCTTCGGTCTCATTATAATGATAATCCTTGCGAGCATTGGGGCCACCAACAATCATGACGATGTAATCTCCAGCATCTTTGTAAAGGTTTTTATTTCCAACTGGTGGTTTTAGTAAATCTCTGTTGTCTTCTATCCACTGGTTCAAGTTGAAGGGTTTTGAAATACTCATAGTTTTTGGTTTAAAGATAGCAAATTCAGTACATATAGTTTAAAAATAAGGGGACAGTGTTTGTTTTAATTTTTTTAAAAGTTTCAAGTGTTTTTTCAACTTACATTAACTTCAGAAAAAAACCGCTTCAATATTGAAACGGTTTTGAGTTTGAAAGCAAAAGCAAAATTATTTACTCCAACTTGCTTTTCCGCCTTTGGCTGAATCTACGTTAATTTTATAGTTTCCGCTTCCAGAGACAATCCATCTTACTTTTACGGCTCCCATACCTGGAATGTTGGGTACGCGAATGATTTCTGGGCTGTGAACTTGCTCTTTCACCTTATTAAAGTCATCATCTTCTACAACCATACCTGCAACAACATTAGCATTAGAAATACTTATCAGGTCTGGTCGCTCTATATTGTATTTGAGGTCTTGACTACTGTGGGTGGGCATCAATCGTTCGTTATAAATGGTTGCTGTAACTTCTCTAAGGCCGTTTCCTAAGTTGTTTTCATTAACATCCAAGACGCTAAGTTTTGGGGTTTGGTAAGCGTGATAAATAGTAAACGCCATATTTCTGTGTGCATCTTGCTCTAGAAGAAATCCTGGATGAGCCCGACCAAAATTCTTTTTGAAACCTCCAATCTCTATGGTTCCATATTGTGGATGCTGATATTCTTCCCAATCTACAAACGCATCTCCAAAGGTTAAGTACTTGTCTACCTTGAGTTCTTCTTCCTGATTACCTCTTCCTTGATTTTCATGAAAATATAAATAGGAGACCATAAGTTCATTGGTATAGGTATAAATTCCTCTTCCTCCATAAAACCAGTCTAATTCCCCACCAAATACTGAATACAAATCCTTATAAACGGTAAGGTAACGGTAGCCTGGTATCATTTCTTCTCCTTTTTTTGCGATGGCATCATAAATACGGATGTCCTCTCTATTGTAGGTATCTACATCTTCTTCTGCTCCTGGTCCTCTTAAAATCATACCTCCATAATTATGATAACTTTGCGCTCCTGCAATGTTGGGGCGTTTCATCACAAAATCAGCAACCGCTCTGGTTTCTGGAAGGCTAAATGGGTATTTATAGGCTCCACGCTGAACGTAATCTGGTTGCCATTTCCAGCCCCAATCTCTGTTAGGATCGTAGTAACCAATACCGTCTTCATTAACTTCGCCATCTCCATCCATATCTATACCTTCATAACCTAACATTTCATACTCGCCTTGTTCTCCTACAGCTACTTGTATCAAACGTCTGTCGTCTTGTGGGTCTTTTATAAATTGACCTGTTGGTGATTTTCTAATCATATAGGTAATGTGGTTATCCCCATTAAGATCATTAAAGCCGTCTTCGCCAGCTTCACCATCTCCATCGTTATCTAGAACAATCATTCCAGACCTTGGAGAATGAGGCGTGTTTGGCTCCTTCATATAATTATCTCTGGCATCTGGGTTTATAGTTGGAACAATGTAGAAGGTTTTATCTTTGAGCAGTTCATTGATAAAGTCTAAATCATCAAACATTTCTGTGAGATACCAAGCGGTATAAAGAGAAAATTCGGCTCCTTGTATTTCGTTGGAATGGATATTACCGTCTATATACATGGCTGGCTTTTCATCTGGATTCCCCGTATTAAAGTCTGAGACAGTTAACATGTAAATGTCACGATTTTCATAAGATTTACCAATGCTCTCAAGCCGGGTGGTTTTAGGATGAGCTTTGTTGATTTTTTTCATGATATCAACAATCCCATCATAGGTGTAATAGCGGTTCCAGCTCACTTCTACTTTAGGCTCGTGAGGTGTTCCTATGGCTCTAAAAAACTTTTGTTGAGCTTGGGCAACAAAGCTAAACATCAACAAGAAGGCGAGACAATATAAAGAGTTATAATTATAAATTTTCATGGCTTATAAGTTTATGTTTATTTCTGCAAAACCAGCGTGAGGAGCTCCAGCTTTTAGGGTTAATTTTCCATTTCCTTTTACGATCCAGGATAGTGATTTAGTTTCTCGAGCATCCATTTTGCTGATCAATTCAATTTTATTTCCTGCCAAAATGTTTTCTTTGCTAGCACTAAGGTCAATTCTTATTTTTCTTAGCCATCTTGAGCGTTGTCCTAACTCAGAGTGAGTAGGCAAATTGGCGTTATTTAATACATCTACACTAATTCGTTTCAGCCCACCACTTAGATTTTCAACTTTAAGATTATGAAATTCTAATTTGGGTTGGTGTTTGGTTAATTCTAAAATAAAATTGGTGTGTTCTATAGCAATGCTATCCACTTTTGAAAATGGAGGGTTATCCATAACAAAAGGTTTTACTCCTCCTACTTCTACAGTTTGGTTTTTGAAGTCTGGGTGATCAATTTTTTCCCAATTTACAAAAACATCATTTAGATTTTCTTGTGCAGCCCACTTGAGAAAGTTAGATTCTTTGGTGTCCTTTATTTTTGAGGTGGATGTGGTGTCTTTTTCTGCTTCTGGCACCCACCAGCCTGGTGTACTAAAGCTTAATCTTCCAAAATGAAAATATGCCCACTGGAAAAAATCCCCGTCGGTGCCTTTGTTGTCCTGCATATAAGGTTTTTGCGAAATCGTTTTGTTATATAAGTCTGACACCATTTTATTGATGGCTACGTCATGCTCTAATGGAGAAGCAACAATTCTCTTTTTAGCTTCGCTCGCTTTATATTCTAAAGGGGAAGATAAGTTATTGGCTGGACTAAAGGAGATAAAAGCATAAATGTTCCATTGCTCAAATAAATAATCCACTAAAGCTCTGCTTTCGTTTTGAGATACTGCATAGTCTCCTGCAAAGGGTTCAAAAGCAGGAAATTTGTAGGTGAAGCTTTTATTGAAGGCTATTCCTTCTTCTGGATCTTCATTAAACTGACCATCTTTATCATTATCTATTCCTTCAGAAAACAGTAAAAATCGCTGAGTAGTAGCAGATGAGGTATCTACTTTTATCATAGCTCTAGCATCTTCTGGATGAGTGGTGTATTTACCAAGTGGACTTTCCACCCTCATTTGTGTGATCATCCCGTCCTTGTTCAGATCCTCATAAGGATCTTCACTTAATCTTCCATCACGATCGTGATCTTGGCTTGATGCATTTCCACGCCGCTCATATTTTAGCTTGGCATGGTATTGAGCATAGGCTTCTGGTGACATGTTAGGAAAAACATAAAAGGTTGTTTGATCCAGAGCATCACTGTGTTGTGAAGTTAATCGCTCTGCAAACTGAAGTGCTAACTCAACACCTACTACGTGATAGCCTTCTACACCGCCTAAAACGGCAACTGCTGGCTTATTATCTAGATCGCCTTTACCAATTTTTAGCACGTGAATATCGTTTCCCCCTTTGGTCTTGGTCAAAGTGGATAAACTTACATTTGAATTTTTATCTAAGGCTTTTAAGCGCTTTGAGATGTCTTTTAAATCTGGATAATCTGCCTGAGAAAACAAAAGTCCTGGAGACAGGATTAAAAATAAAATTACTGTGATTTGCTTCATTTTAAAAATTTTTCATAAAAATAACTCAATTTTTTTCTTAATAAAACTTTTATAAATTTTAATTTTAAACTCAATTTTGTAACGTTTTGACAATCTATAGACTAACCTTAAAAACTTCAGTATTATGCCAACCTTGCGTTTTTTGAGTCTGGAGTGGAAGCAATTCCGCCGTTCTTCTTTTTTTGAAAAAGGTATTGCCATTAAAATTTTAATGCTTTTAGCAGGCATCTACTTTGCAAGTATTGCCATATTATCTGGAGTGGGTGTATTTTTTATATTTGAAAAGGCACTACCAGGTGTAGACCCTTTTGTATCCATCAATAATTATATGATTTATTGGGTACTTGCTGATTTGGCGTTAAGGTATTTCATGCAACAGTTGCCAGTTATGAACATCAAGCCTATGTTATTGTTACCTATTCAAAGGCATTCTGTAATCCGGTTTTTGTTACTTAAAACATCCTTTTCTTTTTTTAATATTTTGCCTTTGTTGTTTTTTGTGCCTTTAACCGTGGTTTTACTTGTTCAAGGCTACCAACCTCTTATGGTCATAGGTTGGTTTATTGGCATTCTTGCTATAAGCTTTTCTATCAATTTTCTTAATTTTATTTTGAATAAAAACACTGCTGCATTTTATGTGGTTATGGCCTTATTGATTTGTTTTATTGGTTTACAATACTTTGTTGTTTTTGACATTACGCCGTATGCAGGATTGCTTTTTTATTCATTTTATGAGTTGGGGTATACGGTCATTTTTCCTCTTATGTTGGTGGGCCTTTTATTTAGGCTGAATTATAACCTGTTAAAAAGTAATTTTTATGTAGACGGAGCCGTTCAAGCTAGAAAAGAGAAATTCAAGAACTACAACTTAGAGTTTTTAAACAGGTTTGGCACTCTTTCAACGTTTTTGAAAAATGATGTTAAGATGATAACGCGAAACGCTAGGCCAAAGCAAGTCTTGTTGATGTCGTTTTTATTCCTTTTTTATGGTCTAATTTTTTATACCCAAGAAACCTACAGAGAAATGCCAGCCGTATTAGCCTTTGCGTCTATGTTTGTTACTGGAGGCTTTCTGATCTCATTTGGCCAACTGGTTCCTGCTTGGGATAGTGAGTATTATAAACTGATGATGAGTCAAAATATATCCTATAAAAAATATTTGGAGTCCAAATGGCTACTTATGGCCTTAGCCTGTGCAGCATCATTTTTTTTATGTTTACCTTACATTTATTTTGGCTGGGATATTTTTGCTATGATTGTAGCGGGCGCTTCTTTTAATATTGGTTTAAATTCATTCATCACTTTATACGGAGGTGCTCTTAACAGGGTTCCGGTGGAACTTAATCAAAAAGCAAAAGCCTTTAGCAATACTCAGGGCTTTAACCCTACTCAATTGCTCATTAGCTTGCCAAAAATTCTTGGCCCCATGATTATTTTTTATGTGCCTTATAAGCTCATCAACTTCAATGCTGGCATCATTGCTTTAGCTTTAAGCGGAGTGCTAGGACTCGTGTTCAAATCATATTTTTTGAGCTCTATTGAACAACTGTATCAAAAAAACAAGTACAAAACCTTAAAGGCATTTTCAGAAAAAAAATAACTACATCTTATGGAAACGATTATTCAAGTTCAAGATTTATCAAAGAGTTATAATTCAAATAAAGTATTAAATATTGAGTCTTTAAGCATCCCAAAAGGTCAAAGTTTTGGGTTAGTTGGCAACAACGGAGCTGGTAAAACAACTTTTTTTAGCCTGCTTTTAGATTTAATCCAGCCTACAACGGGACAAATAGACAATAAAGGAATTATAGTAAGCCAAAGCGAAGACTGGAAGCCTTTTACCTCATCATTTATAGATGAAAGCTTTTTGATTGGCTACCTTACTGCTGAAGAATATTTTTACTTTATTGGAGATTTGCGTAACATCTCCAAAGCAGATGTGGATGAGCTTTTAAAAGAGTTTGAAGACTTTTTTCATGGAGAAATTTTAAATCAAAAAAAATACTTAAGAGACCTCTCAAAAGGTAATCAAAAAAAAGCCGGTATTGTAGCTGCACTTATTGGCAACCCAGAAGTGGTTATTCTGGACGAGCCTTTTGCCAACTTGGACCCAACTACTCAGATTCGACTCAAGAAAATAATCAAAAACTTAAGTGCCCAAAAACACATTACCGTCTTGGTGTCCAGCCACGACCTTATGCATGTAACAGAAGTTTGTGAACGTGTAGTCGTGTTAGATAAAGGTGAAATCGTAAAAGACACTATGACTAGTGACACAACCCTTAAGGAGCTAGAGTTGTATTTTGAAAGGTAAATCTTCATACATTTGGAACACAAAACCTTAGATTTGCAAAATCAATCTATTTTCATGATTACATACTATTAATTAAATTTTTGAGTTATCAAAGCTATAATGTTTTTCATGCCAACAAGATTATTTTTCCTTACTCTCCTTGGGATATTCCTTGTTAGTTCCTGTTCAAGAAAAAAAGATAAGTTCTTGAACAGAAGCTTCCATGCAACAACAACATACTATAATATTGTTTACAATGGCAATTTAGAACTTGAACAAGGTAAGCAGCAAGTAGAGAACTCTTACAAAGAGGATTACTGGAAGATTCTGCCTATAGAACGCATGGAAGTTAAAGAAATTAAGCCAGAATTACCTAAGCCCTCCAACAGAAATCCAAAAGAAGACACCAACGCCACCCCGTTTCAAAAAGCTGAGGAAAAAGCAACTAAAGCTATACAAAAACACTCCATGTTTATGGGAGGCAAAGAGTACAATCCTCAAATAGACGAGGCGTTTTTACTTTTAGGTAAGGCTAGGTATTACGACCAACGTTTTGTCCAAGCCAAAGATGCTTTCAGCTTTATTTTGAACCATTATCCAGAAAGCACTACCATCAATGAAGCAAAAATTTGGTTAGAAAAAACCAATTTAAGACTTGAGTATCATGAAATGGCCATTGGCAACCTCATCAAGCTTCTCAGTTCATCAACTTTGAGCCCTGAAGAGCAGTACGAGGCTTCATCTACCTTAGCTCAAGCCTATATTTATAAAGATCAATTCAAATTAGCCATTCCACCGCTAAGAACAGCTGTAGATGTTGCTCCAGATTACGAAAAAAAAGGAAGGCTACTTTATATTAAAGGACAACTACACTCGTTTTTGAATGAAATTGATAGCGCAAGAACTAGTTTTGATCAGGTCATAGCTTTAAATAGAAAACCACCGCGCCGGTATATGATTCATTCAGAATTGGAAAAATTAAGACTGGAAGGCTTTGAAAATTCCACTTGGAATGAACTAGAATCTGCATTTCAAGAACTTGCTGAAGACAGAGAAAACCGTCCATTTTTGGATTTTATTCATTATGAAAATGCAGTCTTTAGGCTAACCAAAGACTCCATCGAATTAGCTATTGAAAAATTCAATAAATCTTTAAGGCAAAATCCAGAGGATAATTACCTCAAAAGCAAAAATTATTTAAATCTTGGTGAAATCTACTTTGATAAAGCCTCTTATGAAACTTCAGGTAAATATTACGATAGTACATTAACCAATTTAGCTGAAACAACACTTGAATACAGACAAGTTAAGCGTAAGCGAGACAACTTAGATGAGGTTATAAAATTTGAAGGAATAGTAAAAACCAACGACAGTATTCTCAAGCTTGTAAATGCATCTGAAGAAGAACGACTCAAGATCTTTAACAGCTACATAGAAGAACTTAAAGAAGAGGAAAAAAGCGTATTTGCAAGTCAAAATACACCAAAACTAGGCGGATCAAGATTTGGAGCACAACAAAGCCAAATAGGAGGCAGACAAGCCAATACAACTCAATTTTACTTTTATGACATTACTCAAAAAGAAAGAGGAGAACAAAATTTCAAAAGAACTTGGGGTGACATAGCACTAGAAGATGATTGGAGAAGAAACCCTAAACAAACCAGAGGCGTAGCTTCAAACAATGAAGAACCAAGTGTTGAAGAAGATGTCTATAGACCAGAATTTGACCCACAAACCTATATCGCACAAATCCCTACCGATGAGAAAGTCATAGACAGCATTAAAGATGAAACTAACTTCTCCAATTACCAGCTGGGGATTATCTACAAGGAAAAATTTAGCAGAAATGATTTAGCCATTCCCAAATTAACATCACTGCTAGAAAACAAACCAGAAGAACGTCTTATTTTACCATCAAAATATTACCTCTATAAAATTTATAAAGATGAAGACGACATCGAGAATGCAAACAAATGGAGGGAAAATATTCTAAGTAAACATCCAGATTCTAGATATGCAAGCATTCTAAGAAACCCTGAAGCCTTTAGAGCTTCAGCAGACAACCCAATCAATATTTATAATAAGCTTTATAAAGATTACAAAGCTGGGTATTATGAAAGCGTAGATACGGAAGTTGATAGTTACATTCAAATTTTTGTGGGAAATGCAATCCTACCAAAGTTAGAGTTACTCAAAGCTAGAGTTACTGCCAAGCTAGATGGTGCGCAAGCCTATCTAGAAGCACTCAACTATGTAGCCTTGACTTACCCACAATCTAATGAAGGCAAATATGCGCAAGAAAAATACAACGAATTAAAATCAAAGTCGTTTGCTTCAGAATTTGACATGCAACCCACTCCAGATGCTGAATACTTAATTGTTTTTGATTTTAAAAGTGATGTGCTAAATACATCCCAAATGCAAGAATTCAAGAACAATCTATCTTCAGCAATAGAAGAAGAAGAAGAAGGCTTCCAGCTTAAACTAAATGAAGATGTTTATAATAAAAATCAAACTTTAGTTACAATTAATGGTCTAAGGAGCGAACAAGGCGCAATAGGCTTAGTTGAAAAGCTAATAGAAAGTAAAAAAATTGATAAAAGCTTGAGTTATTTTGTAATCACTCAAAAAAATTACAAAATTGCACAAATTAATAAAAGTCTAGACCAATACCTAGAAAATTACAGATGATATGTTTTCAGATAAGAACAAAGCAATGGACAGCGATTTGACCAAGGAACAAAATAAAATAGCTCAGGGTACTACTTTTCAAGGAAATATAGAATCTCAAGGCAGCTTTCGTATTGAAGGAAAAGTGATAGGAAGCATAAAAACACCAGGTAAAATAGTAGTAGGTAAAACTGGATATATAGAAGGTGAAATTGAATGTGAAAATGCAGATTTTGAAGGCGAGTTTCAAGGAGAGCTTAAAGTGAGTAAACTACTCACGCTCAGAGCTTCTTCAAAAATTGAAGGAAAGGTCTTTACAGAAAAACTATCCATTGAGCCAGGGGCTGTATTTAACGCTACTTGCAACATGAAAGGCAATGTAAAGTCACTGTCTCCAAGTGAAAAAAATTCCAAAAAGAAGAGTGCACTAGCCTAATTGAATATGGTCAATAAAAACAGGCAGCCCAATCCATGGTTGTATTTTACAGCAATTGGTTTACAAATGGCAGTTGTGATAGGCGGCTCAGTCTTTTTGGGCATTTGGCTAGATAAAAAGTACACAGATTCTTCAAAAATATTCACAATCATCTTATCCTTACTAGGCATTTTTATGGCCTTAACCCAAGTCATTTTGGCATTAAAAAACTTTAAAGAATAGACGCTATGCAAGGGTTATTGAAAAACACGTATTTCTCCATTTTTATATTTGCACTAGTCTTGTTTGGTTTGCATCT
>PXBV01000190.1 GCA_003565575.1 Psychroflexus sp.
AAAGTGCCCAGAGCGGGAGTCGAACCCGCACGCCCTAATGGACACATGGCCCTCAACCATGCCTGTCTACCAGTTCCAGCACCTGGGCAGTATACTAAAGGAAATGAACTTTTTGAAGATCAAAGTCGTCATTTATTATAGTTTATATAGAAATAATCAGAAAAAAGCATCCACAAGAAGCTATTTTCAGTCATAAAACTACCTTGAAAACTACAAGGAGATATCCCGAGGCCTTGGGGCTCGCCTAATAAAATCAGAACTTTAAATTAGTGATCTGGCTGGGGCTCGAACCCAGGACCCTCTCCTTAAAAGGGAGATGCTCTACCAACTGAGCTACCAGATCTTTGATTACTTTATCTTCATTAAAAATGATTTTGCTATTCAAACATATTATTAAAAAAATGTCCAAGACTATGAATGTTTAAACTCATTACCTTTTTTATAAACTCAAAAGTTGAACACCTTTTAATTTTAAAATTAACCAACAAAATCAGAACTTAAAACTAGTGATCTGGCTGGGGCTCGAACCCAGGACCCTCTCCTTAAAAGGGAGATGCTCTACCAACTGAGCTACCAGATCGTATGCTTCTTTTTGCGGGTGCAAATATAATACCTTCCATGGTTATATCAAGTAAAAATAAATTAAATTTGAAACATTTTTAATTTGTTCAAAATTCTACATTATGAAGTTGGTTTTATTAGGATATATGGGCGTAGGAAAATCAACACTTGGTAAGTTGTTGTCCAAAACCTTAAACTTGAAATTTATTGATCTGGATGTCTACATAGAAAATCAAGCTAAACTTGAAATTCCTGAACTTTTCAAACAAAAGGGGGAAATCTACTTTAGGAAATTGGAGTCTAAAGCCCTTGAAGATGTAATTCAAAATGAAACTAATTTTGTTTTGTCTCTTGGTGGTGGAACTCCTGTTTATGGACGTAATATGCAAACTATACTTGATGCTGAGGGTCTCATTTCTGTTTATTTAAAACTTCAAATTGAACCTTTAGTAGAACGTTTATTTCAAGAAAAGGCATCAAGACCATTAATCTCACATTATCAAAATAGACCCGAGCTAGAAGAATTTGTAAGAAAACATCTTTTTGAGCGGCAGCCATTTTATTTCATGGCAAATCATGTTTTGGATATTACTAGCAAGACAGCTGAAGAAGCACTTCATGATGCAATCCAACTTTTACCTAAATAAATGAAGTTACACACTCAAGAAGATAAGTAACTTTATGGTGAATTTTCATAAAAATTTGATACCAATTGAAATTGAAGTCAGTTGTATTTCGGTTTTGATGAATTTTAGATCAATTCTGCTTTTGCTGGATGGTCAAAACTCACCTCAACTCGTTCATTTAACGAAGTAGATAGGGAGACTCCTTTAAAGTCAGCTTTTATAGGATAATTTTTATGATTTCTATCTACCAAGACTACAGTTTTAAATTGCTTAAGTGGTACTTCAAGGAAGTGCTTTGCTGCAAACATTAAGGTGGATCCTGTGTTTAAAACATCATCAATCAAAATAAGGCTTTTATTCTGGTAATCAGCAGGTTGAATGCTTACGTTAACTGGGCTAAGTGGGTTTTTTTTATCAATTGAAACACTGGCAAGCAGTATTTCCTTATCAGCTAGTTTTTTAATGTTCTCTGCAATTAATTTTGCAAGTATAAATCCATTCTTTTCAATACCAGCAATTACTATACTTCTATCCTTTAGACAGGTTTCTAAAATTTGTAAGGCGATGCGCTTTACCTTAATTGTAATGTCTTCTTGGTTTAATATTATGGTAGGCTCTGTTTTCATATTATTCGTCTATATCATCTGTAGTGTTAGCTTTAAGTTCATCCAGCTCCCTTCTGTCTTTTTTGGTAGGTCTTCCTATACCTTTTTTTCTGTAATAGTCTTGAGAGTACTTCAATAAATCAAGTTTTTCTAAATTTTCTTTTGGCGTTATGTCATTGCAGTAAATGCTCACCAACTTTGCGCCTACTCTTGATTTTGGAAGATCTAGAATTTCAATTATATAATTGATTTGATTTTTTCTTACTTCAATCTTATCGGTTGGATAGACGTTTCGCGAGGGTTTTACCGACTCTCCTTTAATTTTTACATGACCTTTCTTACATGCATTTGTAGCGATGCTTCTAGTTTTGAAGTATCGTACAGCCCACAAATATTTGTCAACTCTCATCAAAATCCATTTTATATCTCAAACAAAAATATAAGAAAATTGTATCTTGCAGCAAAAATTACAGTTAAATGAAATTACATTATAGCGTTTTATTATTGGCTTCAATTGTTTTAGCTTCTTGTGGTAATGATGATGATGGTCTTCCCGAGGTTGTTACTAGAGATGTTGAAGAAGTTAAGGCTGAAAATATGGAGCAAATTGAAGAATTTTTAAAGACGCATTACTACGAGTTGGTAGACAACCCCCAAAACCCCAACTTTCAAAGTATTACCTACAAAAGAATAACAGATTCTGATACAGATAAGGAGCCTGTTATGGACTCTGAATTTTTACAATCCAAAACAGTAACTCAACTAGGCGTGGATTATAATCTTTATTTTTTAAAACTTAGAGAAGGAGCAGAAAGCGTTAGAAAACCGACGTTTGCAGATTCAGTGCTTGTAACTTATAGTGGATTTAGACTATTAGAAAACAGGTTTTTTGATAGCTCACCAAATCCAATTTGGTTTGATCTAAATAGAAATATTATTGGCTTTTATGAAGTTATGGATGAATTCAGAGGTTCTACTGGTGTGGTAGAAAACCCTGATGGCACAGTAACTTTTGACGATAATTTTGGGTATGGTACTGTTTTTATTCCTTCTGGTATAGCTTATTTTTCTGCACCACCACCAGGATCTGGTATACGAGCTTATGAGCCAATCGCCTTCAATATTCAACTATATAAATCAATAGAAACTGATCACGATGGAGACGGCGTGCCGTCTTGGATGGAAGATGTAAATGGAAACAGAAGACTTGGTGATGATAATACCAACGGTAATAATACTCCAAACTTTCTAGATACAGATGATGATGGTGATGGTATACCAACTAGGGAAGAGGTAAATTTTGACGAAGAAGGAAATCTTATTTTACCTTTACCAGACTCAAACGGAAATGGGACACCAGATTATTTAGACCCTACATTCCCTTAAGTTTAAAAGCCTTCATTAAATCTAAGATGATAATCAAAAAAAAGCCCTCTACAAGAGGGCTTTTTTTATAGTATACATTTAGTACTAAATGCCTCTATTGGTATCAAAATTTTCTAAGTATTCTTTCATACGCTGAATAAATTGTCCACCTAGAGCGCCGTTTACAACTCTATGGTCGTAGCTATGAGATAAAAACATTTTGTGGCGGATGCCAATAAAGTCGCCTTGAGGAGTTTCAATAACGGATGGCATTTTCCGAATAGCACCTAAGGCTAAAATTCCTACCTGAGGCTGATTTATGATTGGCGTGCCCATAACACTGCCAAAAGTTCCCACATTCGTAACAGTATAAGTTCCTCCTTGTGTTTCGTCAGGTTTCAGCTTTCCTTCTCTAGCTCTTGTAGCAAGGTCATTTACCTTTTTAGCCATACCAAGCAGGTTGAGTTGGTCTGCATCTCTAATAACAGGTACTATTAAATTACCATCTGGTAATGCTGCGGCCATACCAAGGTTGATATGCTTTTTCATTACAATTTTATCCCCATCTACAGAAATGTTTATTTTAGGGAAATCCTTGATGGTTTTAGCCACAGCCTCCATAAAAATAGGGGTGAAGGTGAGTTTTTCTCCCTCTCTTCTCAGAAATTCATTTTTATGCTTATTCCTCCAGTTCCAAATATCTGTAACATCTACTTCAATAAAGGATTGAACGTGAGCTGAAGTTTGCGTGCTTGCAATCATGTGGCTCGAGATCAGCTTGCCCATCCTACTCATTTCTATCACTTCATCTTCAGTATTAATGGATACTGGAGCACTGCTTTTAGGAAGCGATGTTTCTTGTGGTAAAGCGGTTTTTGTTTCTTCTTTATATGATACTTCTTTTTGAGAAAAAGCATTTGCAGTTCCTTCTTTTTTGGCTTGAACGTAAGCTAAAATATCATCCTTAGTAACGCGCTCATCTAAGCCTGTCCCTTTTATACTATCTAGCTCTTCTAAAGAGATATTTTCTTTATTAGCAATTGTTTTTACTAAAGGCGAATAAAATCGATTTGAATCTGAATAGCTTGCATTTGTTTCTGTTGTGCTTTTTGCTTGATTCAAACTTTGTTCAACTTCAGCTGCAGCTACTTCCACTTCCACTTCCACCTCTTCGTTTGACTTTTCATCACTTGTGTTAGATTCAAAGTCTAAGTCTTCGTCATCATCATCTCCGTATACTTCAATAATAGCAACAGTTTCTCCTACTTTAACAACATCATCTACTTCAAAAAATTTTTCTACTAAAACGCCATCATATTCACTAGGAACTTCAGAATCTACTTTATCTGTTGCAATTTCAAGTACAGCTTCATCTGCCTCTATACTGTCTCCAACTTCTTTCAACCAACTGGTAATAGTTGCTTCTGCAACGCTCTCTCCCATCTTTGGTAATTTTAATTCTTTTTTTGCCATATGTGTAACCTGATCGGTGTTTTTCAATTTAAGATTGCAAATTTAATAAAATACAACCAGTTCTATTCTCAATTTTTTAATTTATTAACCTAGCAAGATAACCTCGCCTTTATCGCTTTTACTGTCACTTCCAATGATAAAATTAAAGTTTTTTAGTTTAATTCTGAATTTATTAGTGTTAGAATTATTATTTGATAGACTATTTATAACTTCCTGATAGCTTAAAAAGTTGGTGTCCAAAATGATTAATGAATTTTCTATGCTTTCATCCAATTCTTGATGATTTGAAATAGGAATATCAATCTTTTTACATAACAAGTATTTTAACTTAGGATCTGATGAAACTAAAACCCCTTTTTTAGAGAGTTTAACTTGTTTTGTACTTGATTTAAGCCTAAAATATTTCAAAAGCATGCTAAGTTTAAGTAATTGTCTTACCATAAGAAACGTAGTTTTGTAGGCTTTAAAGTGTTTTGTGTAAAATATGTACATCGCATTAAAAAAATGCTTGAGGTAAACTTTATCTTTAGTTGTACTTTCACCTTTGAAATGCATAACTTTACAGCTGCCAAAATAGTAATTTTGGTATCCAGCCTTTTTTAGCTTATAACTAAAATCAATATCCTCCCCGTACATAAAGTAATCTTCGTCAAAACCATCTACGTCTTTATAAATCTTGGTTTTCATAAACATAAAAGCGCCTACAAGAATATCTGTAGGTCCATCCTGATTTTCCTTTAGTTTATGATTATAGTACTTAGAAGAATTCCCAAAGAGTTTTTTGAGCGCAACAGTAGGCGTTGGGACGTTACGCTTACTTTCTTTTAAAAAATCTCCAGTACCATCAATTAATTGCACACCTAAAGCGCCCGGCCTCTGCAGTGTTTCATAATGATGAATCAAGTTTGTGAAACAATCTTCTGGCACAACGGTGTCTGGGTTAAGAATGCATAGGTAGTTCCCCCTTGCTTGCTTTACACCTAAATTGTTTCCCCTAGCAAATCCTAGGTTATCAGTATTTGCAATCAATTTGACATTTGGAAAAAATTTGGTAACCCAAGTACAACTTTCATCCTCAGATTTATTATCAACCACTATAATTTCTGCATCTAATTGTTCAATAGCTTTTGTAACACTCTCTAAGCAAAGCATGAGGTGGTAAGGAACCTTATAATTCAATATGACTACAGAAAGCTCCAAGGATTTAAGATTTTAATGAGTTTTCAAAAGGAACACGCTGTAATATACTTCTTCCTAGCGTCACTTCATCTGCGTATTCCAATTCATCTCCTATAGAAATTCCTCTGGCAATAGTAGAAGTTTTAAGCTGATGCCCAGATGATTGTAACTGTTTGTAAATATAAAAGTTGGTTGTATCTCCTTCCATCGTGCTACTTAGGGCAAAAATGATTTCGCTTACTTTTCCTAATTTAATTTTAGACACTAAGGTCTCTATGTTAAGTTGATGTGGACCAACTCCCTCCATTGGACTTATTTTACCCCCGAGTACGTGATAAATGCCCTTAAACTGTTCTGTGTTTTCTATAGCCATCACATCTCTTACGTCTTCTACAATACAAATAATACTGTGGTCTCTGCTTTTATCTTTGCATATTTCACAAATGTCTTGATCTGAAATATTATGACAGCTTTGGCATTGTTTCACTTTCGTCTTTAAGTTTACTAATGCAGTAGCTAAGTCTGTGGTTTGAGATTGGGGCTGCTTTAAGAGGTGAAGTGCTAGCCTTAAGGCAGTACGCTTCCCAATTCCTGGCAATAGAGCAATTTCTTCAATTGCCTTTTCAAGATGTTTTGATGAAAATTCCATAATGGGCTAAAATACAATTTTTGACTTTTCTTTTTATTATAATCTTAAGGAAACATTCGTATTTTCGCCAACCAAATTCAGACTATGCAACCTTATCAAATTCTAATTCTGGTTCTAGCTTATTTTTTGGTACTTATACTTATATCGGTTTTGACCAATAAAAGTGGTAGTAACTCAGAGTTCTTTCAAGCCAACAAACAGTCACCTTGGTACCTAGTGGCTTTTGGTATGATAGGAGCCTCCTTGAGTGGAGTTACTTTTATTTCAATACCAGGAACGGTTGCTTTTAGCAGTTTCAGTTATTTTCAAGTTGTATTGGGTTATACTCTTGGGTATGCGGTCATAAGTCTTGTCTTGATGCCTCTCTATTATAAGATGAATTTGACTTCTATCTACACATATTTAGACTCACGTTTTGGAAATTATGCCTACAAAACAGGAGCGTCCTACTTTATCTTATCTCGTATTGTAGGAGCAAGTTTTAGGTTGTTTTTGGTAGCTAATGTACTTCAGCTTATTGTTTTTGATGCGCTCGGTATACCGTATTACATAACGGTAAGTATTACTATTTTTTTGATTTGGCTTTATACGTTTAGAAGTGGTATCAAAACTATAGTTTGGACAGATACTCTACAGACTTTATTTATGCTCATCGCTTTAGGAATTTCGATTTATTTCATATCCAGTGCGCTTCAGGTGGAAAGCTTGTGGGACTATTTAGGAACACATACCAACTTTAAAATTTTCTTTTTTGAAGATTACAAAAGTTCAGATTTCTTTTTTAAACAATTTATTTCGGGAATGTTTATTGCCATTGTTATGACTGGCCTAGATCAAGATATGATGCAAAAAAATCTAACTTGTAGGACTTTAAAAGATGCTCAAAAAAATATTTTTTGGTTCACCTTGGTTTTAACAGTAGTTAATTTTTTATTCCTCTTACTTGGTCTTTTGTTGACAGATTACGCTGATTTGATGGGAATAGCAGAAACTAGAGATGATTTGTTTCCAGCCGTAGCCACCTCAGGTATGCTGGGAGTGGCTGTTGCTGTAACTTTTATTTTGGGTCTTATTGCAGCAGCTTATTCTAGTGCAGATAGTGCCCTCACTTCATTAACTACTTCCATTAGTATTGATATACTTAATATTAAAGATCGTTTTTCTGAAGCTCTACAAACCAGAGTAAGGAAGTATATTCATGTTGTTATTTCACTTGTACTTATAGCTGTTATGATGATTTTTAAATACGCTATAGCAGATAAAAGTGTGATTAATAAGCTATTTGAGTTTGCTGGCTATACCTACGGCCCACTTTTAGGTCTTTATAGTTTTGGTCTTTTTACAAAATGGAAGGTAAAAGATAAACGGATTCCTTTTGTGGCTGTACTATCTCCTGTTTTGTCATATTTAATTAGCCTTTTAAGCTTTAAGTATCTCAATTTTGAATTTGGTTTCTTTATTTTGATTCTCAATGGTTTGCTTACTTTTTTAGGCTTAATATTGATTCGTAGCCAAAAGCACTAGCGTACAAGCATTTAAAGTTTCAATACCTTTGTTACTTAGCATCTGTTCAAAAGCTGGGTTTTCCGTTCCAGAATTGAAAATAACGCGTCTTGGATTGAGTTTTATAATGAATTTTTTATAGTCTTCTTGAAGTTTTGGATTTATGTAAAGTGTTACTGTGTCTACAAGTGTAGACAAAGGGAACTCTGAGTGTACTTTAAAACCTTCAATATAAAAGCTGTCTTTTCCTAAACCGATACACTCATATCCATTCTGCTCAAGAACTTTTACTGCTCTGTTGGCATATCTATTTGGATTTCTAGACACTCCTACAATTAATGTTTTTAGTTTCACAATATGCTCAAGTTTTTGTTTAAAGATTTTGCTTTTTTGATTATAATAAAGTTAAATCTTGTTAATATTCGTAACAAAACTACTTTTTATGCGTTTTTATAATAAACATTCTTATTAGAATTAGCCACTAATGAAACGTTTTTAAAAAGGCATTTCCCTCTATGGGTGCCTTTTTTTTGTTTTGAATATTTGATGCCTAAATTTCAAGGCTTTGAATTATCAAAAACCAAGTAGAGTTAAAAAGAACCTATGCTTCCTTATTGGTTTTACCTTTTTGGTTTGAAAAAAAGATGATACCTAATCCAACTAGAATCATTGGGATACTCAGAAGCTGGCCAGTATTGAAAAGCCAATCCGCACGCTCTGCCACTTGTGGCTCTTTTACATACTCTACCACAAAACGAATCGCCCATAGCAAAGTGAAAAATATTCCAAATAATACTCCTTTTTGCTGTTTTAAATTTGTCTTCCAATACAAGGTGAATAGCAGTAAAAAGAGTAGCAAATAACAGGCAGACTCGTATAATTGTGCAGGATGCCTTGGGAAATTTTCACCGAGCTGAACAAAAACAACTCCAAAATCCGACTGGGTGGCTTTACCAACAATTTCAGAATTCATAAAATTTCCGATTCTTACAAAAATGGCACCAAAAGCTACTGGCACAGAAATACGATCCAAAATCCATAAAATTGGCTTTTTAGACACTTTTTTACTGTAATAGTACATGCCTATAGCAATGCCAATGGCAGCCCCGTGACTGGCAAGCCCTCTAAATCCTGTAAACTCAAAGTCTGGAACAAAGCTTACTGGTAAAAAAACAGATAAGGGGTCTTCCAAAAACAATTCTGGCTGATAAAAAATAACATGGCCTAACCTAGCTCCAATGAGTGTAGATAAAATAGTGTAAATCAACAAACTGTCTAACTTATCTAGGGAAACGCCCTCTGAACTAAACATGCGTTTGGTGATGTAAAAACCAGCGCTAAAGGCAATCAGGAACATTAAACTGTAGAACCTTATCATTATAATTCCAAGATCTATTCCTGGTGACGGATCCCAATGGATGGATTGAATCATATCAAAAAAATTATTTTGGGCTAATATACAGATTATTCAAAGCTTCATTGTTGCTCGTTATGATTTTTAGAAGGAGGCACAGGATCGTAACCAGATTTACCCCAAGGATGGCATTTTGAAATCCGTACGGCGCTCAAGTAAAACCCTCTTATCACTCCATGTTTTTGAAAGGCCTCCAAAGCATAATGTGAACAAGTAGGTTGAAACCTACAACTTGGTCCCAATAAGGGTGAAATAACCCATTGATAAGCCTTGATTAAAACAACAAAAGGGAAAATTAATATTTTTTTCCACATGAATTAGGTTTGAATTTGAAAGGAAGTGCCTTCTCGAGTATCTTTTAATTCCACTTTCATTTCGAGTAGCTTATCTCGAATTTTATCGCTTGTCTCAAAATCTTTATTAATTCGAGCATGATTTCTCATTTCAATAAGAAACTCAACTAATTCCTTAAAATCATCCGTACTCGTTTCTGCTCCTGTTGAAACCCCAAGATGTTCAAGACCCATCACATCAAAAATAAAGTTGTGCATGGTAGATGAGAGAAGATCTAAATCGTTTTGTAAAAGATTCAACTTTCCAGCTTTAGCCAAGTTAATTTGCTTTACAGCTTCAAAAAGGTGCGCAATAAGAATAGGGCTGTTAAAGTCATCATTCATAGCCTCGTAACATTTGTCACGCCAAGCAGAAACTTGAAAATCTGATGTTTGACCAGCTTTTAAACTATTTAAAGAATCTAAACTTTCCATCAACTTTTGGTAGCCTTTCTCAGCAGCAGACAAGGCCTCATCAGAAAAATCTAAAATACTTCTATAGTTGGCTTGAAGCATAAAAAATCTTACAACTGGTGCTTCATAAGACTTGGATAAGTTTTCATTATCCCCCGTAAAGAGTTCTCTAGGCAAAATATTATTGCCAGTACTCTTAGCCATTTTTTTGCCATTTAGAGTCAGCATATTGGCATGCATCCAGTAATTGACAGGATCTTTTCCAGTAGACGCGTGCCCTTGTGCAATTTCACATTCATGATGTGGAAATTTTAAGTCCATACCACCTCCGTGTATATCAAATTGCTCTCCTAAATATTTTGAGCTCATCACAGTACACTCTAGGTGCCATCCTGGAAACCCAACTCCCCAAGGCGACGGCCAACGCATGATGTGCTGAGGTTCTGCCTTTTTCCATAATGCGAAATCTTGAGGGTTTTTTTTATCAGTTTGTCCGGTAAGTTCTCTCGTATTGGCAATAAGGTCTTCTATCTTTCTTCCACTGAGCTTGCCGTAATGTTGAGATTCATGATATTTCATCACATCAAAATACACATTCCCCTTCACTTCATAAGCCAGTCCTTTATCTATAATGGTTTTGATGGTTTCAATCTGTTCTATGATATGGCCTGTAGCTGTGGGCTCAATGCTAGGAGGGAGATTGTTGAATTTTTGTAAAATTTCATGAAAATCTACAGAGTATTTTTGCACTACTTCCATAGGTTCTATTTCCATCAGTTTTGCTTTTTTAGCAATTCTGTCTTCGCCTTCTTCTCCGTCGTTTTCTAGGTGTCCAGCATCTGTAATGTTTCTTACGTAGCGTACTTTGTACCC
>PXBV01000211.1 GCA_003565575.1 Psychroflexus sp.
GCATTCCACGGAAGAACTTCAGCAACAGTTGCAGCAACAGATAACCCAAAAATTGTTGCTCCTTTAAATGCACAACAGGAAGTTGATTTTGTTGAATTAGGAGATTTAGAAGCTGTGGAGAATATTCTAAAACAAGGAGAAACCTGTGCTGTTATTCTTGAAACTATCCAGGGCGTAGGAGGCTTAGATGAACCTTGTATGAGATATCACAAGGGGTTAAAGTCTCTTTGTGAAGCTCACAACACTTGCTTAATTGCGGATGAAGTGCAATCTGGATTTGGAAGAACAGGAGATTTTTTTGCTTTTCAAAAATATGATATAAAGCCCGATATCATATCTATGGCTAAGGGAATGGGAAACGGCTTTCCTATAGGAGGTGTTTTAATTCATCCCAACATCAAAGCATCTTTTGGGTTGTTAGGGACAACTTTTGGAGGAAATCACTTGGCATGTCAAGCGGCTATATCAGTTCTGGAGGTTATGGAAACTCAGCAACTTATGCAAAATGCTTCTAAAATGTCAGATTATTTTAAAGAAAAAGCAAAATCTGTAGATCGGTTAAGCTGCTTTAAAGGCAGAGGTCTCATGTTAGGCTTAGAATTTGATTTTCCTGTAGCAACTTTAAGAAAAAACTTATTGTACCATCAGCAAATATTTACAGGAAGTTCAAAAAATCCTAATTTATTACGAATACTTCCACCTCTAACTATTCAAGAAAAACACTGGGATCACTTTTTTACCGCATTAGACATTGAACTCAACAACTTATTTAAAACTGAATAAACTTTTTATCATGTTAAATTATACTCACATATCTGATCTTTCAAACTTAAAAGATACCATTGAAAACGCTATAGAGTTAAAAGCTGACCCTTTTAAAAATGCAGAACTTGGAAAGCATAAAAATTTGGTCATGCTTTTTTTTAATTCGAGTTTAAGAACCCGTTTGAGTACAGAAAAAGCTGCGCGCCAACTTGGGATGCATGTAAGTATTTTAAATGTGAATGAAGCTTGGGAGCTAGAGTTTGAAGATGGAACGATTATGAACGCTGGAAGTGCGGAACACGTTAAAGATGCAGCACGCGTAATTTCTCAATATGCTGATATTATTGCTGTAAGAGCCTTTCCTAACCTAAAAGACAAGGCTTTAGATCAATCTGAGTATATTTTAAATAGTTTTGTGAAGTATGCCACTGTTCCTGTTGTAAATATGGAAAGTGCTACAGGTCACCCTTTACAATCGCTTGCAGATGCCATCACCATTACAGAGCACCATAAAGAAAAAAGACCAAAGGTGGTCTTATCTTGGGCTCCGCATTCTAAGATTCTACCGCAAGCTGTGCCCAACTCTTTTGTAGAAACCATGCAATTATTAGATGTTGATTTGACCATAACGCATCCAACAGGTTATGAACTCAACCCTGAAATCACAAAAGATACTCCAATTATTTATAATCAAAAAGAGGCAGTACAGAATGCAGACTTTATCTACGTAAAAAATTGGAGCACTTATGAGCCTTATGGAAAAAATATTAATCAAGATGCCAATTGGATGATGACTAAAGCCAAACTCGGCAATGCTAAATTTATGCATTGTTTGCCTATAAGGCGAAATTTAATTGCAACAGATGAAGTTCTTGACCATGAAAACTCTTTAATTATAGAACAAGCCAACAACAGAACCTTCGCTGCACAAATAGTCCTTAAACAGCTTTTACTCAACTTGAACAACTAGCGCATGGAAACTTTAAAAGTAATTAAAATTGGTGGTCAAGTTATTGACAACACTTCTGCTTTAAATGATTTTTTAGAAGATTTTGTTGAGTTAAAAGGTCCTAAAATTCTTGTTCATGGAGGAGGAGTTGAAGCGACTAAATTTGCAGAACAGCTAGGTATAGAAGTCACTAAAATAGACGGAAGGCGCGTAACTGATGCTGACACTTTAAAAGTTATTTTAATGACTTATGCGGGGTTTATCAATAAAAATATTGTGGCTTTACTTCAAGCCCTACACTGCAATGCCCTTGGCTTTACTGGTGCAGATGCCAATACTATAATTTCCAAAAAGCGATCTGTGATTCCAATTGATTTTGGGTTTGTGGGAGATATCGTTCAAGTTAACACTAAAACGCTTAGAACCTTAATGAGTCAAGAAATAACTCCAGTATTTTGCGCTATTACTCACGATGAAAACGGTCAATTATTAAACACCAATGCAGATACTTTAGCTTCAGAACTAGCAATAGCATTTTCAGAACATTACTCTACTGAATTGTATTTCTGTTTTGAGAAAAGTGGAGTGTTGAGAGATGTGACTGATGAAGACTCGGTTATAAAGGAGTTGAATCCACAAACGTATGAGAATTTGCTTAAAAGTGGCAAAGTGGCAGATGGGATGATTCCAAAATTGGATAATTGTTTTAGAGCTATTAATCATAAGGTCTCTCAAGTAAGCATAGGTCAACCAGAAATGATTAGAGATACATCAGTAAGACACACAAAAATTATAAAATGATACATCAACTTCAATCAGATGCACTTTCTTTATTGAAAGTTTTAATAGAAACACAGTCATTTTCATCAGAAGAAGACCAAACAGCTATACATATTGAAAATTGGTTAAAGCAATACCAAATTCCTTTCCAACGTGAAAACAATAATGTTTGGGCTATCAATAAACATTATGATGCATCAAAGCCAACGCTTTTGCTAAATTCTCATCATGACACAGTTCAACCTAATAAAGCTTACACTAAAGATCCGTTTAAGGCGATAGAAGAAGAGACCAAGTTATATGGATTGGGAAGTAATGATGCGGGTGGCTGTCTAGTTTCCTTAATTGCAACGTTTGCTTACTTTTATTCTAAAGAGAATTTAAATTATAATTTAGTTTTAGTAGCATCTGCAGAAGAAGAAAGCAGTGGACCAAATGGTCTTAATAGTATGCTTTCCATTATTCCTGAAATTGATGTCGCCATTGTTGGAGAGCCTACCTTAATGCAGATGGCTGTAGCAGAAAAAGGCTTATTGGTATTTGATGCCACCGTAAAGGGAACCCCAAGTCATGCCGCACATCCTAATCCAGATAATCCGATCTATAAAACAGCTTCAGTCCTAAAATGGTTTGAAGACTTTAAACTTGAAAAAACATCTAATGTGCTTGGACCTGTGAAGCTAACAGTAACACAAATCAATGCTGGTGTTCAGCATAATGCAGTGCCATCAGAAGTTAATCTAGTGGTAGATGTGCGTGTAAATGAATGCTATAGCAACAATGAAATTGTAGAACTTCTTCAAAAAAAATCACCTTGTGATAGCATAATCCCAAGAAGTACACGTCTTAATTCATCAAGTATTCCATTGGAACACGACTTAGTTAAAGCTGGCTTAAGGCTTGGGATGACTACGTATGGATCACCTACACTTTCAGACCAAGCTTGCTTAACTTGTCCGTCTGTTAAGTTAGGGCCAGGAGACAGCACACGGTCACATTCTGCAGATGAGTTTATTTATGTGGATGAAGTGAAACAAGGAATAAAGACGTATATAAAGCTTCTAGAAAATGTATTATAGAGTAAACCTTAGGCGTTAAAGTCAAGAATCAAATAGGAATCATAATATTTTTTAAGGTTTGAATTTTAGTCGTTAGACTAAGGGCAAAGTAAAAGAAGTTTCAGTTAAAGAATTAAATTAAGACAAAGTCATAAAATAAAAAACAATAATAGTTAGCCATAAAATTTAAAGTTATGAAGCTCTGGGATAAAGGAATAAACATTGATAAAAAAATTGAACAATTTACCATTGGTAATGATCGAGAAATAGATTTACACATTGCTAAATACGACGTGTTAGCTTCTCAAGCCCATGCCAAAATGCTCCAAAACGTAGATTTAATCACTTCAGATGAATTAAAACTTCTTCAGCAGCAATTTGAAAAAATGGAGAAGCAATTGGAAAATGGAGAGTTTGAAATTGGAGCTCAATTTGAAGATGTACACTCCAAAATAGAGTTTGATCTTATTCAGAGCCTTGGTGATATTGGGAAAAAAATACATACAGCAAGATCTAGAAATGATCAAGTTTTAGTAGCCTTGCATCTCTATTTTAAAGATAAACTTTTAGAAATTCGTGAACTCATCAGTGATTTTTTTGAAACATTACTCCAACTTGCAGAAAAATATAAAGATCATGTTTTGCCAGGTTATACGCACTTACAAGTGGCCATGCCATCATCATTTGGACTATGGTTTTCAGCCTATGCAGAACAATTAATTGATGACGTTTATTTGCTTGATGCTGCCATTAAAATAGTAGATCAAAACCCTTTAGGCTCTGCTGCAGGTTATGGGAGCTCATTCCCTATAGATAGAGAAATAACTACCAAAGAATTGCAATTTTCTTCTATGAAATACAATGTGGTAGCTGCACAAATGAGTAGAGGCAAAAGTGAAAGAACCATAGCTATGGCATTGAGTAGCCTTAGCAATAGCTTATCTAGATTTGCCATGGATATTTGCCTATACAATAGTCAAAATTTTGATTTTGTAAGTTTTCCAGATCAGCTGACTACTGGAAGCAGTATTATGCCACACAAAAAAAATCCAGATGTTTTTGAACTTATTAGAGGCAAATGCAATAAAATCCAAGCCTTGCCTACAGAAATGACCTTGATTACAAACAACCTCCCTAGCGGTTACCATAGAGATTTTCAATTGCTAAAAGAAAATTCCATCGCAGGAGTAGAAACCACCATATCCATTTTAGAAATTTTCAATTATTCCATACAGCAAATCAATGTAAAACCAATAGATGTCACAGAGTCAAAATATAAGTACATGTACTCAGTAGATAAAATAAATACCTTAGTAGAGCAGGGGATGAGTTTTAGAGAAGCGTATCAACAGATTGGACAGCAAGTACAAGATGGAACATACACACCAAGTGGCGCCTCTCCACACACACACCAAGGGAGTATGGGGAATTTATGTCTGGGCGAGATAAAAGCGAAGTTTCCAAATAAAAATGCACAAGCTTCATGATATAGCTTGTGCATTTTTAGGATAAACAAACAAAAAGATAATTAAACTTAAATGATAGTAGATTGCCCTAGATGAATATTAGAAAAATTTCTATTGGAATCATTTGGGTTACTAATATAATCAGCAATAAAATCTCCCACTTTTGAAGTGGTTATTTTATCGTGTTTTGTTCCCAAATCTGGTGTAGTTATTCCTAACTTTAAGGATTTTTCAACAGCATCTTTCACCAATTCTGCTTCATCATAAAGTCCAAAATGTTCTAAAAGCATACTTGCAGAAAGGATAGCAGCAATAGGATTAGCAATACCTTGACCTGTTGCTTGGGGGTAAGAGCCGTGAATAGGTTCAAACAACGCATATGTATCACCAACTGATGCAGAAGGTAGCAAACCAATAGAACCACCAATAACGCTAGCCTCATCACTTATGATATCACCAAACATATTTTCAGTTAAAATAACATCAAACTGTTTAGGGTTCAATATCATTTGCATAGCTGCATTATCTACATAAAGAAAATCGAGACTTACTTCAGGGTAGTTTTTAGCCAGTTTAGTAACGGTCTTTCTCCATAAGCGAGAGGTATCAAGCACATTGGCTTTGTCCACTAGTGTCACTTTTTTGCTTCGCGCCATAGCAGATTTAAAAGCCAAATGCGCAATACGTTCAATCTCGACTACAGAATACTCACACAAGTCAGATGCGTAAGTCCCATCCTCAGATGTCTCTTTTTTACCAAAATAGATTCCACCAGTAAGCTCTCTATAAATACTGATGTCTACACCCTTTATGTTAGGTTTTTTCAATGGAGAAAAGTCAAGCAAAGCATCAAAAGCCTTTACAGGCCTTATGTTAGCAAATAATCCCATCTCTTTCCTCAACTTAAGTAAACCTTGTTCAGGTCTTATATTGCCCTTCGCATTATCATACTTTGGATCTCCAATGGCTCCAAATAAAATGGCATCACTATCTTTACAAACGTTCAAGGTCTCATCAGGGAGCGGCACACCAGAATTATCAATAGCAATTGCCCCAACATCTGCATGCTTATAAGAAAATTTATGGTCAAACTCTAATGCTATAGCATTTAATGCCTTTATAGCTTGGTCAGTTACCTCTGGTCCAATCCCGTCTCCGGGCAATACTGCAATTTTAAGTTTCATAGTTAAGATGAATTAGATCTAAATTAATATTTTTTGGGCGTAACCCTCCATCTCGATGGCTATCGGTATGGAGGGTCGCGCTTTCACTACTCGCTTTTTTTCTTCAGAAAAAGAAGAAAAAAGAGCTCAAACACGCCGTTCAATCGCTTACGCGGGAAAGCTCTCGTTGATTTTCGAATTTTTCAATTTCAGAGGTTTTACTCAACAAAAAATCGATATCGTCATAACCATTCATCAAACAGGTTTTTTTATAGGCATCTATTTCAAAATTTTCTTTTTCACCTGTAGAGGTTAAATAAATATACTGTTGTTCAAGATTAATGTCTATTTGGGTTTCCGGTTTATTTTTAACAGTCATCAACAAACTATCCAAAAATTCTGGACTCACTTGAATAGGCAAAACACCATTATTCAGCGCATTTCCTTTAAAAATATCTGCAAAAAAACTAGAAACGATGACCTTAAATCCATAATCACTCAAGGCCCAAGCAGCATGTTCACGACTAGACCCACAGCCAAAATTATGACCAGCAATGAGTATTTGTCCTTTATAGGTATTATTATTAAGCACAAATTCATCATTAAGACTTCCGTCTTTATGATACCTCCAGTCCCTAAAAAGGTTTTCACCAAATCCATCTCGGTTGGTCGCTTTCAGGAATCGGGCAGGTATGATTTGATCCGTATCAATATTTTCTTGAGGTAGAGGAACCGCAGAGGTTGTAATACTTATAAATTTCTCCATTTTAGTTCAAGTGTTTGGTAATGTCTACAATCTTTCCTTCTATAGCAGTTGCAGCTGCTAGAAGTGGGCTTGCAAGAAGTGTTCTTGAGCCTTGACCTTGTCTGCCTTCAAAATTTCTATTGGAAGTAGATACACAATATTCTCCAGCTGGGATTTTATCATCATTCATAGCTAAGCAAGCACTACAACCAGGTTGGCGCAGCTCAAAACCAGCCTCAGAGAAAATGGCTTTCAGACCTTCATCTTCAATCTGTTTTTCTACCTGTTTACTACCAGGAACAAGCCAAGCTGTTACATGATCAGCTTTTTTCTTACCCTTAACAAAATCAGCTGCTACTCTAAAATCTTCAATTCTAGAATTGGTACAACTACCAATAAACACATAGTTAATTGGTTTATCTACAAGAGATTCACCTTTTTGAAAATTCATATAATTTAATGCCTTTTCAAAGGAAGTGTCATTGCTATTTGGAATATGTTGATTTACCTTAATTCCCATCCCCGGGTTAGTCCCGAAGGTAATCATAGGTTCAATATCATCCGCTTCAAAGCTATATTCTTTATCAAAAACAGCATCATTTTCAGTAGGTAGACTTTTCCAGTATTTCAATTTTTGATTCCATTCTTCACCTTGTGGGGCAAAAGTTCTTCCTTTTACATAATCAAAAGTAGTTTCATCTGGAGCAATCATTCCACCGCGAGCTCCCATTTCTATACTCATATTGCAAACGGTCATTCTTCCTTCCATGGACATGGCTTCAAAAACATCTCCTGCATATTCACAAAAATAGCCTGTTCCAGCATTTGTACCAATTTTAGAAATGATGTAAAGAATAACATCCTTGGGTTGAACTCCTTTTTTAAGCTGGCCATTTACACGTATTCTCATGCTTTTTGGCTTTGTTAATAACAAGCATTGACTTGCAAAAACTTGCGCTACTTGGCTAGTACCAATCCCAAAAGCAATGCTCCCAAATGCCCCATGAGTAGAAGTATGAGAATCTCCACAAACTATGGACATGCCAGGTTGAGTAATGCCTAGTTCGGGTGCCATAACATGAACAATGCCATTGTATTTATGACCTAATTGGTAGAGTTCTATATCATGTTTTTTACAGTTTTCTGAAAGTTGCTTTAATTGCTTTCTTGAAAGCTCGTCTTTGATGGGAAGGTGCTGATCTTTGGTAGGTGTGTTATGATCTGCAGTAGCTACAATTTGTTTGGGTCTGAATATGGGAACATTCCTTTGCTCCAATTCTTTAAAAGCTTGGGGGCTGGTTACTTCATGTATCAAGTGCTTATCTATATATAAGACTTGTGGTCCATCTTTTATAGTGTGGACCACATGTGCATCCCATACCTTGTCAAACAATGTTTTACTCATGTTATTATTTTTTTCTATGCTGAAATGATTTCTCGATAAACCTTACTAGTTTCTATGATTTGGTGAATATCGTCGTCTTTAACTTCTTTATTTTGGTCTGCAAAATTAAGGAAGTTATGATAAACTTCATCCAATTGAAGCTTAGTTAAGTTGTAACCAGCATTTTTGGCTTTATAAGCTAAAGCAGCCCTTCCACTTCTAGCAGTGAGTACAATAGCAGATTCTGTTACGCCTACATCTGCTGGATCTATAATCTCATAGGTATCTCTTCTCTTGATGACACCATCTTGGTGAATTCCTGAGCTGTGAGCAAAAGCATTAGCTCCAACTATGGCTTTATTTGGTTGTGGAGAAATCCCCATATGTTTAGAAACCAATTGACTCATAGCATACAAATGCTTGGTATTAATGTTTGTGTCAAAATTTAAGTAAGGGTGTTGTTTTAAAATCATGACTACCTCTTCTAAAGCAGTATTTCCTGCACGTTCTCCAATACCGTTAATGGTACACTCAATCTGTCTTGCGCCATTAATGATGCCTTCTATTGAGTTTGCAGTTGCTAAACCTAAGTCGTTATGGCAATGGCAAGAAATAATAGCCTTATCAATGTTCTTTACATGTTCTTTAAGGTACTTAATTTTAGCTCCATATTCTGATGGGAGGCAATATCCAGTGGTATCTGGTATATTGAGTACAGTTGCACCCGCTTTTATGGCCACCTCACAAACTCTAGCTAAGTACTCATTGTCAGTTCTTCCAGCATCTTCTGCATAAAACTCTACATCTTCAGTAAATGATTTAGCATATTTTACGGCCTCATAGGCTCTTTCAATAATTTCCTCTCTATTGGATTTAAATTTAAATTTAATATGAGAGTCTGAAGTACCAATTCCTGTGTGTATTCTAGGTTTTTTAGCATATGCAAGAGCTTCACCAGCAACTTTTATATCGTTTTTAACCGCACGGCTCAATCCACAAACGCTCGCATTCTTCACAAGTTTTGAAATTTCTACAACAGAATCAAAATCTCCAGGACTGGACACAGGAAAGCCTGCTTCAATAACATCAACACCAAGATTGTCAAGCTTCTCTGCAATAATGAGCTTCTGTTCTTTGTTTAATTTGCAACCAGGAACTTGCTCTCCATCTCTTAATGTAGTATCAAATATTTCGACTTTGTGATGTGACATACCAAAAATTATTTTAAGTTTCAGTTTCAAAATTAAAAAGAGCTTCGGCTTTTGTATAATGCATTATATGAGGTTTTACGATGTTCAATAGTTTTAAATTTAATTAATATACTGATAATCAATCTAATAAATAAAAAAATCATTGATGATAAAAGATCAAAAAGACAACTTATTTTTATTAGTTAAGTCCCTGACTAAGTCAGAAAAACGTCAATTTAAGCTTTATGTTGGTAGAATTGATGGTAATGTAGATGCCAAGTTTTTAAATTTATTTAATTTCTTGGACAAAGCTTCAAAATACAATGAAAAAGATATCTTGAGTACTGGTTTTGTAAAAAAACAACAATTAGCCAATGTAAAGGCTCATTTATATAAGCAAATCTTAATCAGCTTAAAACTTAATCCGTTACATCAGAATATTCGTTCACAAGTAAGAGAGCAAACTGAATTTGCCACCATACTTTATCATAAAGGTCTGTATAAACAAAGCCTTAAAATACTAGATAAGGCCAAAGAGCTTGCCATTTTGCATGAAGAAAAAAACCTAGTGTATGAGATTGTAGAATTAGAAAAGCTCATAGAGTCTCAATACATCACAAGAAGTATAGAGAGTAGAGCAGATGACTTGATAAAAGAGTCTAATGCTTTAAGTGAACTGAATGTGGTTGCCGCTAAACTCTCCAATCTGTCGTTAAAACTTTATAGCATCATATTAAAATCTGGTTATGTGAAAAGTGATGTAGAAAAAACAGAAGTTCTAAATTATTTTAATGCCAATTTACCAGAATTCGATATTAAAGATTTAGGGTTTAGAGAAAAACTATGGCTTTACAATTCTTATTTATGGCTTAGTTTTTTGGTTCAAGATTTTTCAGCTTGTTATAAGTATTCCAAAAAATGGGTGGAGTTGTTTCAAGATTTTCCAAAAATGATCTCTCTCAACCCGGTTTGGTACCTTAAAGGAAATCAATACTTATTAGAATCTTTGTTTTTTATTCAAGATCACAATAGGTTTGAAAATGTCATGCAAGAACTTGAAGCTAATATACAGGATAAATCTTTTCCTAAAGACGAAAATATTGAAGGTCTGGTATTTTTGTACTTAAACACAGACAAATTGAATTTATGTTTTATGAAAGGACTTTTTGATGAAGGACTCGCTCTCGTTGATGGTATTTTAAAAGGTATCAACCGTTTCAAAAACAGAATTGATGAGCACCACATCATGGTGTTTTACTATAAAATAGCGAGTTTACATTTTTGTGTGGGAAATAATAAAGAATGTATTAAATTTTTGAATTACATCATTAATAATAAATCACTAAGTATGAGAGAAGACTTGATGTGTTTCTCAAGAATTCTCAACCTTTTTGCTCATTACGATGCTGGAATGGATTATCACCTTGAAAAGCAATTGAGAAATACCTATAAGTTTTTGCTTAA
>PXBV01000257.1 GCA_003565575.1 Psychroflexus sp.
CCAATTATTTTTGGTGGTTGATAGGGCTTTCGTTTTTGGTGCTTTTTGTGGAAATTTTAATTCCATGGCGTAAAGACCAAAAGATTTTAAGAAAAGGATTTTGGTTGGATGATTTTTATGTTATATTCAATTTCTTTTTATTTTCTCTTATTGGCTACAATGCTATTTCTAATGTGTTTGTGGAACTTTTTAATGACGGCTTGGCACTTATAGGTGTAGAAAACCTTATTGCTTTTCAAATTCAAAATTTCCCAATTTGGTCTCAATTTTTAATCATGTTTATCATTGCGGACTTTATACAATGGAATGTTCATGTTCAATTACATAAACAAGACTGGTTATGGAAATTTCATAAGGTACATCATAGTGTAAAGGAAATGGGGTTTGCTGCACAATTCAGATTTCATTTTATGGAAACTATTGTTTATAAAGTTATACAATATGTCCCTTTAGCTATGATAGGCTTTGGTATTCAGGAATTTTTTATAGTGCATATGTTTGGAGTGCTGGTGGGGCATTTAAATCACGCCAACGTGGGCTGGGATTACGGACTGTTGAAATATATCTTCAATAATCCTAAAATGCACATATGGCACCATTCTAAACAATTGCCAAAGGAACGTCCTAACGGGATGAATTTCGGTTTGAGCCTTAGCATTTGGGATTATTTATTTGGGACTGCTCATATTCCAGAAGATGGTAAGAACATTGAATTAGGGTTTGAGGATGATGAAGATTATCCACAAGATTTTTGGAATCAACTAAAAAAGCCTTTTAAAGAATTTTAAACGTTAAATGGACAATTTTAAGCATCCTATTATTTAGTTGTCAGAAATAGCCAAAAATTCAAATTTTTAAACCATTTTTATAAGTTTAATACCATCAACTTGTAACTCCTGGTATGTCTGGTAAGCCTTCTTTGGTTACAGCCGCAATTTCAGCTTCATTAACACTTCCAGCGCTTTGGATTGCTTTATTGATAGTAAGAATTAAATAGTCTTCAAGCTGTTCTTTATCCTTAAGCAATTCGTCATCGATGTCTATGGATTTTAATTCTCTATTGGCAGTGATTTTTACTTGTAAAAGGTTATCCGAACTCTTTTCCATTAAGGTGACTGTATCAAGTCTCTTTTTAGTAGCTTCCACTTTGGCTTGGGTTTCTTTGATCTTATTCATCATACCCATCATATCTCCAAACATAATATTAAAAATTTATAGTTACAAAATTACTATATTGTGCATCTAAAACTAACGTATAGTATTAAATTTTTACACTAGCCTTATGAAACAATTAATTCCTGTTCTAGCTCTATCTTTTATATTTGCGTCATCTTGTAAAACAGACAATTCCAACATGAAAACGAAAGATATTACATCACCAACAGCAGAAAAACAGCCTAAAACTCTATCCATTCATGAGCATGATAGAGTAGATAATTATTACTGGATGAACGATAGGGAAAATCCAATGGTAATTGATTATTTAAATGCTGAAAATGAATATTATGCGGCGTCTACAGCACATACCCAAGAATTTCAAGATAGCCTTTTTGAGGAAATGAAGGCAAGAATTAAAGAAGATGATACCTCGGTTCCTTATAAGTTGAACGGCTATTGGTACCAAGTTAAATATGAAATTGGTACAGATTACCCTATTTACACCCGTAGAAAAGGGTCTATGGATGCCGAAGAAGAAATTATGTTTGACTGTAATGCGATGGCAAAAGGCCATTCCTACTTTAATTTAGCCGGTATAAGCGTAAGCCCAGATAACACATATGCAGCTTTTGGTGTTGATACAGTGAGTAGAAGAAAGTATACCATTCAAATAAAAAATCTCAAAACCGGTGAAATATTACCAGAAAAAATTGAGACTACCACAGGAGGGTCTACTTGGGCAAATGATAACCAAACTTTATTCTATACCAGAAAAGACGACCAAACCCTCAGGTCTAATCAAATTTTCAAGCATAAACTTGGAAACGAGGTAACAGAAGATTTGCTAGTGTTTGAAGAGACCGATGAAACCTTTAGCACTTATATTTATAAATCCAAATCCAAAGATTACCTCATTATAGGCTCATCTAGTACCATGTCTGATGAGTATCAGATTTTAAACGCTAATACACCAGATGAAAATTTTAAACTATTCTCAAAGCGAAGAAGAGGTTTAGAGTATGATATTGCTCATTATGAATCTGATTTTTACATTGTTACCAATAAAGATGATGCCCAAAACTTTAAGTTGATGAAAACTCCGATTTCGTCAACATCAGAAGACAATTGGGAAGAAGTAATTCCTCACAGAAAAGACGTTCTACTTGAAGGCATTGATATTTTTAAAGATTATTTGGTTACAAGTGAAAGGTATAATGGATTAACAAGAATACGCGTTCAAAAATGGGACAATAGCGATGAATATTACCTTCCATTTACAAGTGAAACCTACACCGCTAGAACAACTACCAATGTAGATTTTGACACTGATTTGTTGAGGTATTCTTACAATGCTCTAACAACGCCATCCTCCGTTATTGAATTTGATATGAAACAAAAGACGGAAACCGTTCTAAAAGAGCAAGAAGTAAAAGACCCAAATTTTGATAAAACTAATTACTTATCTGAGAGAATTTGGGCTACTGCTAGAGATGGCAAACAAATTCCAGTTTCTATTGTTTATAAAAAAGGTATAGAAAGAAATGGTAAAAATCCACTATTGCAATATGGTTATGGAAGTTATGGCGCTACAATGGATCCTTATTTTTCTACAACTAGACTTTCTTTATTAGACAGAGGTTTTATATACGCTATTGCTCATGTAAGAGGTGGAGAATACTTAGGCAGAGAGTGGTATGAAGACGGAAAGCTGTTATCCAAACGAAATACATTTACAGATTTTATAGATGTTTCAAGTTATTTAATTGAACAAAAATATACCTCTCCAGAGCACCTTTACGCTATGGGAGGAAGTGCTGGGGGTTTATTGATGGGCGCGGTTATCAATATGGCTCCAGAACTTTACAATGGAGTGATTGCAGCTGTGCCCTTTGTAGATGTAGTCACTACCATGCTAGATGATACTATTCCACTCACAACAGGAGAATATGATGAATGGGGAAATCCTAATGAAAAAGAGTTTTATGAGTATATGCTTTCCTATTCTCCTTATGATAATGTTGAACCAAAAGCCTACCCAAATCTACTAGTAACTACAGGCTTGTATGATTCACAGGTTCAATATTGGGAACCTGCCAAGTGGGTTGCAAAATTAAGAGAATTAAAAACAGATACTAATAAATTATTTTTAGAAACCAACATGGACGCTGGACATGGTGGTGCTTCAGGACGTTTTGAGGCGCTTAAGGAGCTGGCTAAAGATTATGCTTTTATATTTGATTTAGAGCATTTAATAGAGTAATTCAAAAAAAATCGTAATTTTGCCAACTATCCTAAATTTAGTACACACAACTCACGTGAAAAGACGATGGCTTTATGCATAAAAATTTGAATGTTCACGACAGCTTGTTATCAATGGTGGGCTGTACACCTCTTATAAGATTAAAAAATATCTCTAAAAATTTTCAAGGAGAATTTTTGGCTAAATATGAAGCTCAAAACCCAGGCCTATCCTCAAAAGATAGAATTGCTAATTATATCATTGAGAAAGCAGAAGAAGATGGAGACTTAAAACCAGGAGACACCATCATTGAAACGACATCTGGTAATACTGGGTTTAGCATTGCAATGGTTGCTGCTATAAAAGGCTATAAGTGTATTTTAGCTGTGAGTTCTAAATCTTCCAAGGATAAAATATCTCTGCTTAAAACCATGGGAGCAGAGGTGACTGTTTGTCCTTCTGATGTAGCACCAGAAGATCCTAGATCTTATTATGAAGTGGCCAAGCGAATTCACAAAAACACACCTGGCTCAATTTACATCAATCAATATTTTAATAAATTAAATATTGATGCCCATTACATAACCACTGGGCCAGAAATATGGGCGCAAACAGAAGGTGAAATTACTCATTTAGTGGCGTGCAGTGGAACCGGTGGAACTATATCAGGTACGGCTAGATATCTTAAAGAACAGAATCCAGATATTCGTATTTTAGGCATAGATGCGTTCGGTTCAGTTCTTCAAAAGTATCATGAGACTGGTAAACTAGATAAAAATGAAATTTATCCATACAAAATTGAAGGACTAGGTAAAAACCTTATTCCTGATGCAACAGACTTTTCAAGTATAGATAAATTCACAAAGGTAAATGATGAAGAAAGTGCGTATATGGCAAGAGATATTGCTAAGTATGAAGGAATGTTTGTAGGTTATACGAGTGGCGCTGTAATGCAAGGTATAAAACAACTAAATGCCGAAGGTGAATTTAATTCTAATAGTAAGGTTGTAGCTATTTTTCCAGATCATGGGTCAAGATACATGAGTAAAGTTTTTTCTGATGAATGGATGAAAACGCAAGGGTTTACCAATTATCCTGGTTTAGAAATTGAACAAATCCAAAGCAATATTAAAAAAGTACACCTCTCTGGCACGAACTAGGTAGTAATGAATAATTTTGTCCATAATTTTAACTATATTCAACATTAAATTAAAAAATAACAACTTTCCTATAGAATTGTTGTTATTTATTTTAATAAAATAAGCAAATGAAAGATTTATTTTCAAAAATTTACAGAGATAAAGGCCCCTTAGGTAAATGGGCAGATCAAGCAGAAGGTTATTTTGTTTTTCCTAAACTAGAAGGTCAAATTAGTAACCGAATGAAATTTCAAGGTAGAGAAGTTATCACTTGGAGTATAAATGATTACTTAGGCCTTGCCAACCACCCAGAAGTTAGAAAAGCAGATGAAGAAGCTGTGAAAAAGTGGGGAAGCGCCTATCCAATGGGTGCCAGAATGATGAGTGGGCATACAGATTTACACGAAAAGTTACAAAATGAACTTGCTGACTTTGTAGGAAAGGAAGCAGCTTATGTCCTCAACTTTGGATACCAAGGCATTTTATCAACTATTGATGCTTTAGTTGGAAAAGATGATGTCATTGTTTATGACGTAGATGCTCATGCTTGTATTATTGATGGTGTAAGGTTGCATTTAGGAAAACGTTTTACCTACAAACATAACGATTTAGATAGTATCGAACTTAATCTTGCAAGAGCTGAAAAAATTGCTGAACAAACAGGAGGCGGAGTTTTGTTTATTTCTGAAGGTGTTTTTGGGATGAGAGGTGAGCAGGGTAAGCTCAAGGAAATTGTAGAATTAAAGAAAAAGTATAACTTTAGACTTCTGGTAGATGATGCTCACGGATTTGGAACCTTAGGTGAAACTGGTGCTGGAGCAGGAGAGGAGCAAGGTGTACAAGATCAAATAGATGTTTATTTTGCAACTTTTGCTAAATCTATGGCTAGCACTGGAGCATTTATTGCTGCAGACAAAGAAATTATAGACTATTTGAAATATAACTTAAGATCCCAAATGTTTGCAAAGTCTCTTCAAATGTCTTTGGTAGAAGGTGCTCTAAAGCGTTTGGAATTAATTAAAAAATCTCCAGAGTTCAAAAATAAGTTATGGGAAAATGTCAACGCACTTCAAAATGGATTAAAAGCTAAAGGTTTTGATATTGGAACAACTACAAGTTGCGTTACACCTGTATACCTTAAAGGAAGTATACCGGAAGCTATGGCACTTGTTAAAGACCTTAGAGAGAATTTTGGAATTTTCTGTTCTATAGTTGTATATCCTGTTATACCTAAAGGCTTAATTCTTTTACGAATGATTCCTACGGCTACTCACACTATGGAAGATATAGAAATTACGCTAGACGCATTCTCAGCAATAAGAGATCGTTTAGAAAATGGTACTTACAAGAAGCTTTCTCAGGCTTTAATGGCACAAACGGAATAAACTTGAATTACATTCTAAATCGAAAGGCCGTAAAGTTCACGGCCTTTTGATTTATATATTTAGTTTTTTTAAACTATTTCTGGGTGCTGTATGGCTCAAAGATAAACTACTCACAAAAGCTATAATACTCTAATGAGGGTCAAAAAATCATTTTAGTCATATTTTGATTTAAGCTTAATAAAGCTATGTCTGCGTAATTCACAAGTTTAACATCTTTTATTGCCATCCACCTCCTAAACTCCTGTATAGTTCTACTACGGCACTCAATCGATCAAACTCTATTTGAATAACTTCAAGTTCTCTATTTAAGGCATTTTCTTGAGCATTTAATACTTCTAGATAATTGGCTAACCCATTATTTAGTAGTTCCCTAGAATCTCTTAAAGCTCTTTGGTAAGCTTTATATTCTTTAGACTTAATTCGTTTTCTGCTTTCTGCGTTTTCGTAATTTAACAAAGCGTCAGATACCTCTTGGCTAGCAATGAGAAGAGTTCGTTCTAAATTCAATACAGCTTGCTCCTTTTCACTCTCTGCCACTTCATATTCCGTTTTTATCTGTCTTCTATTAAAAACGGGTTGTGTAATACCGCCTAGTAAATTCAAAAACAATGAATTTGTAGAAATAAAGTTAGAAGCATCCAAACTTTGAAATCCTGTTGTAGCTGTTAAAGTGATAGATGGATAGAATCTACTTCTTGCAACATTGGTCAATTCAAAAGCATTGATGAGTTGGTATTCCGCAGCAATTACGTCTGGTCTGTTTTCTAATAAATCTGAAGCTACACCTGTGGTTAGGTCTTGAAATAACTCTTGCTCAGATAGCAGCCCTCGTTTGAAAGTTTGCGGCGACTTTCCTTTTAAAATTGAAAGTGTATTTTCAAGCAGTTTAATTTCATTTTTAATGTCTAAAAGTAAAGCCTCTACTTCATAAACTTGAGCTTCTGTTTGGTTAACGGCTACAGAAGTAAGACGCCCTGACGCTTTAAGCGCTTTTGTGGTTTCATGGCTTTCTATTCTACTTTTTAGAGTACGCTCAGTTATCTTTAGTTGTTCGTCTAGAACAAGTAACTGAAAGTAGCCTGTTGCAATTCGTGAAATTAAATCAGTTTTCACTGCTTTGTGTGCAGCTTTACTTTGCATATAGGTGGCTAGAAATGCTCGTTCTGTGCTTTTAATTTTACCCCATATATCTGCTTCCCAAGATAAACTTGTATTTAATTCGTATTGATCAATAGAGGTGAAAAAACTACCAAACTGTGAGTTTGGAGAAAGTTCTTGGTAGTTATATGTACCATTTAAATCAATAGTTGGATAAAAACCCGCCTTACCTTGCTTATAAAATGAATTTGCTACCATAATTTGTTGTATAGCAATTCTAATATCCTGATTATTTTCAAGCGCTTCTTCAATATGGTTTTGAAGGATACTATCTTTAAACATTTCCCTCCAACTTAAGGAAGACATTGAAATGGAATCTTTCTCTAATTGGTCTGTTCTAAATTTAATAGGGTTTATTTGGTCACTTGGTCGTTCATAATCTTTGGTTACAAAGCAAGACTGTACAAGACCTATCAGGGAAATAAAAAGTATAAGTTTTAAAGTGATTTTCATAATAATCAGCGTTCTTTCTTCTGTAGTTTGGATTGCTCTACTCTCAGTCTACTCGATGGACTTACTTTTTCTTGCATCCATTGGAATACGGCAAAAAATATAGGAATGACAAACACACCAAAAACAGTACCTATAAGCAACCCTCCTGCTGCACCAGTACCAATAGATTGATTGCCTTTTGCACCTACACCAGTTGCCAAAACCAAAGGCATTAAGCCTAATACAAAAGCTAAAGAAGTCATCAAAATAGGACGTAATCTAGCTCTGGCAGCGTCTAGTGCAGACCTTACAATGCTATAACCTTGGTTTCTTCTTTGAATCCCAAACTCAACAATTAATATCGCATTTTTAGCAAGTAATCCCACTAGCATAACAAGAGCTATTTGGAAGTAGATGTTATTTTCCAATCCACTTATGGCAGTGACAATGTACGCACCAGCAACCCCAATGGGTAAGGAAAGTATAACGGCAAAAGGAAGTAAATAGCTTTCGTATTGAGCTGATAAGAAAAAGTAAGCAAACAATACACTTAGACTAAAGACTAAAACAGACTGCCCAGCAACTGTAATTTCCTCACGTGTAATTCCTGAAAAATCTATATCGTAATTGTTTGGTAATTTCTTTGCTGCATCTCTAACGGCCTCAATGGCATCTCCAGAGCTGAATTTGGAGCCAGAAGACCCATTAATCGCTACAGCATTGTATAAATTGAAACGCTTTACTGTTTGGGGGCCGTAAACACGTTTTAAACTTATAAATTCTGAAATTGGAGCCATTTCCCCGGTTGAGGTTTTTACAGAAATACTATTGAGGTCTTCTTCACTAGTTCTATTTTCTGGGTAAGCTTGAGCAAAAACTCTAAACTGTTTTCCAAACCTGTTGAAGTCTGAAACATAAAATCCACCAATATAAGATTGCATTGTAAAAACAAGATCATCTATGCCTATACCACTCATTTTGGCTTTAGGTACATCTATGGTCATTTCTAGTTGAGGAAAGTTGGTGTTAAAAGAGTTAGAGGCAAAACCAACGCGTTCATCGTTTTCAAGAATAGACACAAACTCTTTAGCAACTTCGTCTAAATCACTTAGTGCTCCATATTTTCTATCAATAAGTTGTACTTCAAAACCATCAGCACTTCCATAGCCTGGAATACTTGATGGTGTAAAAAAAATGATATTGGCATCAGAGATATGAGCTGTTTTTTCATTCATAATTTCAACTAAAGCGTCAACTTGAGTATTTTCCGTTGTTCTTTCTTCCCATGGATCCAATATGATAAAACCCTGAGCATAAGAACTACCAGATCCGGCAAAAAAGTTCCTACCACTAGTGATAGAGGCGTTTCTAATTCCAGGAATGTTTTTTATACTTTCATAGATTTGATCTGTAGCAACAAAAGTTCTATCCAATGAGGCTCCTGGTGGAAGTTCCACATTCATGAATATTACACCTCTGTCCTCAGTAGGCACAAAGCCTTTTTGAACAACATTTTGAAGGATAAGAATCACACTTATAGCAATTGCCATAAATCCAAAGCTAAGCCATCTGTATCTAAGCAGGAAGTGAAGAGATTTTAAATATGCATTTTGAAAGCTTTTAAAACCCTTATTAAAAGTTTTGTAGAAGCCTTCTAAAACAGAAGTTTTTTGACTGTTTTTAGGCTTAAGTATGATTGCACATAAGGCGGGACTTAAGGTAAGAGCATTTACTGAAGATATAAATATGGCGATGATAAGCGTGACACCAAATTGTTCAAAGAATACTCCAGCAGGTCCTTTAATAAATGTAACAGGAATAAACACTGCCCCCATCACTAAAGTTGTTGATATAATTGCACCGCTGATTTCCTTCATAGCTGATATTGAAGCTTCTTTTACATTTTGATGACCTTCTTCAAGCTTTGCATAGACTGCTTCAGATACCACAATGGCATCATCTACCACTATTCCAATAGCAAGAACAAGAGCAAAAAGCGTTAATAGATTAATAGAATACCCAAACAAATTCATGAAGAAAAATGTACCAATAAGAGAAACAGGAACTGCAATTGCTGGAATTAATGTAGCTTTAAAATCTTGTAGAAAGATAAAAACAACCGCAAAAACAAGCAAAAATGCTTGTAATAAAGTGGTTTTCACCTTTCCAATAGATGCTGTTAGGAACTTGTTAGTATCATAGTTTATAATATAATCCATTCCTTTTGGGAACTCTTTTTTGAGTTCATCCAACTTCACATATAGTTCTTCAATTATTTCTTGAGCATTGGAGCCTGGAGTTTGAAAAACACCAAAACTCATTCCAGGATGACCTTTGGATCTTGTCTTGCTTAAATATGAAAATGCATCTAGCTCAATATTGGCTACATCTTTCAATCTTAGGAGGCTTCCGTCAGCTTGAGCCCTTATGATGATATTTTCATACTCTTGCTTTGTTTTAAACCTACCGCTATATTTAATAATGTATTCAAAAGCTTCCCCAGCGTTTTGGCCAAGCGCGCCAGCTGCTGCTTCTGTACTTTGCTCCCTTACTGCATCAATCACCTCTCTAGAGGTTAATCCATAATTAGTCATTCGGTTAGGGTCAAGCCAAAGTCTCATAGCGTAGTCTTTCCCTCCAAAAACATTAACTTCTGCAACACCATTAACTCTTTCAATTTCTGGTTTTACATTGATGTTAAGGTAATTCTGAACAAAGGTATCGTCAAACTCTGGGTTAGAAGAAAAAACAGAAAGGTATACAAGGGCAGTGTTTGTTCGTTTTTGAGTTATGATTCCTGCTCTTACCACTTCTTCTGGAAGTATTGGGTTAGCGCGGGAAACCCTGTTTTGTACATTTACAGCAGCAATATCAGCATCATAATCTTGCTCAAAAAATATATTGATTTGAGCAGAACCATCGTTACTTGCTGTGGAGGTGATGTAAGTCATTCCCTCAACACCATTTATTTGTTCTTCCAGTGGGTTTATGACACTTTCTATTATAGTTTCAGCATTTGCCCCAGGAAAATTGGCAGAGACTTGAACTGTTGGTGGTGCTATATCTGGGTATTGGGTTACAGGTAAATCTAAAATGCCTAGAAGTCCCAGCATAACAAGAATAATGGATATGACTGTAGAAAGAACTGGTCGGTTTATAAACGTTCTAAGCATTTTGGATTATTTAAAAACTTGTTCATAGTCGTCTAATATATCTTTTAGAGTTACTTTTTTGGGAATAATTTTGTCACCTTCTTTGACTCGATTAACGCCTCTGGCTAAAATTTGATCCCCTGCTTTTAAGTCGTCTTCAACAATAAACACAAACTCATTATTATCTATGCTTACAATGGATTTTTCAACTAACGTATCATTTTTTACCAAAAATACAAA
>PXBV01000108.1 GCA_003565575.1 Psychroflexus sp.
AATGTCTAGGGCAGAAAAATCACTTTTTTTTAAAGAATTTATTGTTTGCTCTATCCAAATTTGAAAATCTGAATCATATAAATTTTCCATTTTTTTTCATAATTCTCCTAGAAAAAGTTGGAGTTCATTTTAATCAAATGTGTTGTTATTTTAGCTTGGCAATAGTGCTAATAAATTTCAAGGTGCAATTGAAGATCGCACTTCTCTCCCACCATGTAATGAATAAAAAGGCTAATAGCGATCGCTTTAAAAATTAAACTAGCACAGATTGGGGGAACAGTAAAACCTCGTTTGATAAAAATTGAGGTGGTATTGCTAAAATGTTAAAAACATTATCCAAGTCGCTATTAACCCTATCCGCATTAAACATTTGATAACCCCAATTTTATAGTCGAGCAAGTAATTGTTGTTTATTCGCCCTAGAGTATTCAAAAATAATGATCGGCTTATTCTTGGCAATGAAATTTTCCCCTCCGTCAAATACTTCTTTTTCAAAATTTTTTACATCAATCTTGATCAAGTCCACAATATTTTGACTGTTATTTCTCTCATTTTTTAGTTTAAAATATTTTTTCCTTTTCCGACACAATTTTTTCATATACTGATATTAAATTACAAGCTATCTTATCCCATGTATAGTTACTCAAGATAAATTCTTTAGCCCTTGAGCCTTTTTCTTTTAATTCATGAGGATTATTTAAGGCTTTTTCTATGGTTGAGGCAATAGAGTTAATGTCTAAGTCAGTCACAAAACCTAAATCATTTTCAGCCACTATATTTGACAAGGCTACCCCCTCGGTAACAAGGACGGGTAAACCGACAGCTAAGGACTCTAAAACCGCAATACCGAAGTTTTCTGAATAGGAAGTTAAGGCAAATAAGTCTGAACCTTGTAGTAACATATTTTTTAATTCTCCTTCCACAAAACCTGCCCAAATCACTTTATCATAAAGTTTTGTGGAAATAATTAATTCTTGTATTTTTTGTTCATAATTACTATCTCCGCTACCTGCAATAATTAAGCGAAAATCTTGATTAACTTGACTTAAGGCATTAATTAGTAAATCTAAACCTTTTTTTTCATGAATTCTTGATAAAAATAGAATAATGGGTATTTCTGATGGAATTTGATAATAATTATGGAGTTTTTGTTTAGACTGATCAATTCTCGGAGGAATATTTAAACCTAGTGGTAAAACAAAACTTTGATATTTAAAATTAAGCTCCCCTACCTCTTCTTGCTCTTGTATGGCCGTAAAATGGAGTAAGTTACTACCTTCTAGGTTGTCTTTTTCTATTAATTTCAAATAGAATTGCTTTTTTTTAGTTTTTTGTGTTAAAGACCAACGACATAAAAGTCCGTGAGTAGAAATAATGTAAGGTATTTTTTGCCAACGTGCGATCGCCATTGCAATAGTAGAAGGATAAGAAAAAATAGTGTGTATATGAATTAAATCATAGTCTTTAATATGTTTAATTAGCCAGATAGTCAAATCTTGAGAGAAGGTAAATTTTTGAATACCTTTAATGGGAAAAGAAAAGCGAGAAAAAAAAGTAACTGGTACTCCTTGATAGTCAATTTTCTGCTTAAGAGGGATATCTAATAAATTATCTCCATCATCATTTGTGGTAACAATTTCTGCCTCCACCCTTTGGGCAATTAATGCTTTTACCATCTCCAGAATGGCTTTACTAGGGCCGCCTCTTATTAGTGCGATCGAAGGTATTACATGAAGAATTTTCATCATTAATTTATAAGTCTTTGTAGTAAAGATATCCTGAGTTTGTTAATGAATTTTTAAAACTTGATCGAGAGGTGAACGAATAGAACGAGCGGCTACCACCTTATTAGTCGGAAATCCGATCGCAATAAGCATAACCACTCTCTCATGACTAGGAATATCGGCAACCTTTTTAAATTCGTGTTCTTTCCGACCAGTCTTGGAGAAATTGAGAGGACAAGATCCAATGCCATAGGCATGACAACTATACAAAATAGCCATAGCAAACAAACCCCCATCTACATAACACTGATTTCTTTCACCACGAGCCACCCAAGAGTTTAAATCATCTGATATCACCAATAAATTCATTACATCATCCGCAAAACCACGACTGCCCCCTTGGAGAGTCAATAATTGGGCGATTTTATCTTTTTCTTGATATAAATGAACTCTTGCTGATTGTCGATTACATTGAGAAGGAGCTTGCTGAGCAGTGTGGATAATTTTTGTTACAAGTTCTTGGGGGACTAATTTTTTTTGAAAGTTCCGACAACTATAACGAGAAAGTAGAAATTCTTCATATTTTAATACTCCATCACGAATTTTTAGTTCCAGGTTACTAACATCTTTGGTTCCACCATTACCAGAAACCTTATGACGAGAAGAAACCGAATTAATTTCTGATTCTAAATCAATTAGGAATTGATCTGATACGCCCAATTTTTGATGAAAATCTAAATATTCTTTTATACTTCCAATAGCCATTTGTACTCCTACATTCCTTACTGTATCAGGCTCAGATATTCGGAGTAAATGAAGAATTCTGGAAATATTATTTTTACCAAATAATGGACGAGTCTCAGGTAAAGATAATCCTTTTTCAAGGCTATGGGAGAAAAAAATTAAGTCATAAGTTTCTTTAACAGACTTTGGTGTAAAGGGAGATAATCGACAATGCAGATAAAAACAAACTAAATCATATAAACTATCAAAAGGCAATAGAAGCAGATCGAGAGATTGCCTTAATTTAAGATAAAGCCGTTCAAAAGTTTGTAAAAATCTGACTTGTTTTATTGGTAGTTCCATAATCTTGAAGTTTTTTAATGTGATAATTCATCTCTTACAAAATCGTGGTAGCCTTGAGCCATTTTAGTTATTTCTTGATCAACAGCCACCCAATTAGGTTCAGATAATTCGTCTAATTTATTAAGCTCATTTAATCCATTAATTATTCTTCTTTCTAAACTAAGATCACCTAGTAATGATTTAAATCTACCAGCTTTTTTGAGATTGCTATTGAGAACGAGGAATTTACGATGGTTTTTAACTGAAAAAATTGTTCCATGAAAAGAATCAGTAATAACCAAACTGGCGTTAGCAATTAAGTAATTCCACTGGAAAGGAGAAATATTCTGAATTGTTTTATCTACTGTCAAAGTTTCTACTCCTTTTAATTCAGCTGGTGTAATACTGTAAACAGGTATGCCATTACTAGCTTTCAGATAATTTATTACTTTCTGTGCTAAATTCAAAGACGCTGGACGATTAATGACATAAATCAAGATATAAGAACTAGCAATCCCTTGAACATTTGTAGTTGGTAAGTCAGTTGCTAAAGTTGGATCACAAACAACTTTTGGAATTTCCCCTGTTGTACGCTGAACAAGCTCTGCTGTAAAATTATTTCTGACGGAAATTGCATCAAATTTGCCCAAAGTTTTAGTACAATAGTCAAGATACTGTTGCTCTGTATTTAGATACCCACAACAAGCTGATAAAGCCAATCTTTTGCAATTTGGTTCAAGATCAAAGTCAAGGAAGTAAGGAGGTTTTACCCAGGTTGAAGACCAGATTTGATCGCTACCAACAGCTACAGCATCCATTTCTCGACATATTTTTGTCAGTTGATGATTGTTATAAGAGGGAGGACTAAAATCAAAATTTTGCCTTCGGAATTTCTCAAATTGAGATACCCCAGAAAACTTCTTTTTATCAATCCATAATCCCAAAGGCTTATGCAAAACGGAGATGTTAAAGGTCATTTGACGCAGTAAAATCATCCGTTTTGCCGGATGGTAATCCACAGTAATCACCTCATGTTCATGAGATTTCAAAATTTTCTGTGTGGCGTAAGCTTGTAAAAGCCCACCATAGTTGTAACCATGAAGTAAAGTTAGATGCCCAATACGCATGCACTTAAAGTTATAAAATTCAATAGATTTAGAGTAACCAACATTATTACAGATATTGTCAAAAAGGTATAATTAATTTTATTCATTAAGATTAACCTTGTTTGAAAAAACAATATTTAACTGCCTTAATTAACTGATTGGCATGAAACTTAGGGGAATATTTTTTAATTTGTTCTAAAGATGCTTTACCCATAGCTTCCAAGTTTACCTCTCCAGAACTCATTCTCATCATTAAATTGGTTAATTTTTCCCGATTTTCAGGATTAAAACCAAAACCGTTAACCCCCTCGATTACCAAATCCTCAAAGCACCCACAACGATTGGAAACAATTACAGGTAAACCTGCCGCCATCGCTTCATTGACGACCAATCCCCATTGTTCCGTTGTACTAGCATGAATGAAAGTCTTAGCATGAGCAAAATATGGTAGCATTTCATCCTGTTGTAAAAATCCGGGGAGATGAACATGATGTTCTAATTGATATTGTTTAATTAAACCTTCAATTTGAGGGCGTAACTCACCATCACCACATAAAACCAAATCCCAAGCCTTCTCCCCTACTTTTTGATAGTAATTAGTATAAGCAGTGATTAATAAAAGTAGATTTTTTTTGGTAACAAAGCGATTGATACTCAAAAAATAAGGCTTATGAATAGGGGAAGGTAATTTTTTGATTTTCTCGGGATGAAAAACGCTATTATCAACTACATCATAGCCGATAAAAATGGCATCTTCAGGAAAACCTAATTTGAGCAAATATCTTTGATGGGGATGTCCACCGACTAAAGCACTAGAATATTTGTTGACAAGGAAACTCTTTATCGCTTCTTTCCACCAAATACGAGGCTCATCATCTTCCTTGGACTCTGATAACAAGATAGTGGGTATTTTCCTTGTAATACACCATATCAGAGCTAACCTAAATATCCATTTTCCATAACCTGCAATTACAACCACATCAGGTTCAATCTTTCTCAAAGTATTTAATAACTGCTGAGATAAGGAAAAAAAACTTACATCCTCGGGGACTTTATCTTTAAGTAAAGAAATAATCGCTTTTTGGTCTGTAATATCATTAACCCACTTATATTGTAAACTTTGACGAGAAAGTTCAACGGATTTGACTTCCCAAGAAAGATTTTTCATGCAATCAACAATAGCTTCTAGTCTCGCTATATGATAAGGTCCGTGTTTTGTTTGTAGTAAAAGTATTTTTTTCATATACTATGATTAGGGTATTTTTTCTCTATTTCACTCTTGAGTCAGGTTATCTAGTAAATATTCATAATAGTCTGAAGCCCGTTTTTCCCAAGAGTGAATCTTACTTAACTGCTGCACATCATATAATTCTGATTCATCCAAAGCCTTGAAAATCATTTCTTCAAAACTGTTAAAGTTGTCAAAATCAAAATAGTAACCATGAGAACCTAAATTGTGCTCTACCTCCCCTACCCTATTCGTTACAATCGGACGATTAACTGCTATGTATTGAAATATTTTATTGGGGCAACGAGCTTTATTTTTTGGACTATCTTCAATAGGAAATAATAAAACATGTGCAGCCTTAAGATAACTATTTGCGAGTTCGTTAGGCATGACATAACCTAACATAAATACAAAATCATCTAATCCATTATCTTTAACCCACTGTTTCTTTGATTCTAGTTCTGGGCCACCTCCCAATATCAGAAAGACAATTTCTTGGCGATAATTTTCCATTTTTTTAGTTAGTTCAAGTACTTTAAATGAATCATTTCTAGAATAAAAATTACCCATATAAACTAATATTTGTTTACCTGAATATTGTTTTCTAATTTCATGAGCTTTTTGCTCAAATTTTAAAGATTCGAATAATGAAGGCTCATAAGCATAGGGAAGATAAAAATATTGATTGACAGACTTTTGAGTTGTGAAATAATCAATCATAAACTGACTTACTCCAATTACAATATTACTTGATTTCAGAGCTTGTTGTTCAAGAAAAAGATATAGTTTTTTCTTCCACCAAGCAGTCAATTCCATTGACTGTGTAAACTTTAATTCATCTAAATCGATAATATATTTTGTAGTTGATGATTTTCTCAATGATAAAAGTAATACATTTTTTAACCCTGCGGCAATAAGATGAACGTAATCAGGCTTTAAGTTATCAAATAACTTAGAGATAGTTTTGAAATAACCTATAATAGAATTATTTGATAAATAATATACATTTTCACTATTAGGAAAATTTAATTTAACCCAATTTTTATTAGATTGAAAATCATCTAAAATCAAATAAGTTTTTACCCCCTTTTTAGCTAAATAAGAAGCTAAAAAGAGACGATTACTCATGGCTGAATCGCCTATATTACCTGCAATAACAAAAATTATCTTCATTGTGATGATAAATGATAAAAAGAATATAACTAGAATATTCTATTACATTGAGAGAAATAATTCAGATAATCGTCATAGATTTGCTACAATGTAAAAAGGTATTTTTTAACCCGATATCCATGAAAAGACAAAATTTTTCTTCCCCAGTACTATTTTGATGACCTACGAGAGAACATCTATGAAATGTTTAATGTAATCAAATAAGTCAGCATCTAAAGGTCGAGCCTCCCAAAATGTAACTTGCCCTACTCGTTCTTGTAAAAAGAGGCTAAAATCAGTTGAATGCTCTCTAAATAAGTTTCTGATAAAAATACCACACCCTAAGATAATTTGACTCAAAAAAAGGTAGTACTGAGTGTTTTTTCTTTGGATTTGATGAGAGATTATAGGTATTAGATAGAAAAAACCGTTAAGAGATGTCAAAAAGTAAACTAATCTAAAATTAAATCCCGCAAATATAACAACAAAAAGTGCAATCATTAAAACTATAAAATAACCAATTAAACTGTATAGTAAAGGATTATTTTTTAAACTATTCAGATGATTTTTGAAATCTACTTTTAGAATATAAAAGATAAAGATAAATGAGTTGAGGAATAAAAAAGTTTGACCACCTTGAAAACTACTACCCTCATTTCTTAAATATAAATCAGCTCGACGCCTTAAAGGCTCATTTCCAAAAGTAGAGATAAATGAGAGCACAAAATTTAGTATCTGAGTTCTAAATAATATCAAAGAAATTAAAGATATTATTAATATTAAAACCAATATAGATTTGATTCTATTACTTTTTAGAAAGTTATCAATAATTTTAAATTTTCCTGAACCTAACTTTAAGAATAAGACGGGGAAGAGTAAAAGAGACGAGCTGTGAGTATTAAATGTAAGAAGAAATAATGAAGAAGATAAGAATTTGTTTTCTGTAAACAAAAACATAATTACAAATACGAAAGATACAGTTTGTCTAAAATAAAATAGTTGGTTGTAATATCCAACACTTAAAACATTAATGAGTATTATTATCGGATAATATTTTGGCACTACTTTGTAGGTGATAATGATAAAAGAACTATTCAGAAACAAAGCAGATATGAGTAAAAAGCTGTTAACATTGAACCCCAAAAATAAAACTATATATTTAATAGTCATTAAAGTCATAGGTTCTTGATTATATATCCTCAAATAATCCAAAGACTCAGAAAAGTTTAGGTTTAGTATGTCTGTAAACCATCGTAAATAGACGGCTGTATCAGAATAAACAAAAATAGTACTATTATATATACTTAGAACTAAGACACAAATTATCAATATAACAATAGTATCCCACTTCAATGGTCTTTTATGCTTTTTACTATCATATATATTAACAAGTTTACTTTTTTTGTTAGCAGACAAAGATTCATTTATTTGCAGATAAATCAAAAAAGGAATTAAGGAAATAATTGGAATGTATAGAAAAAAGAATAACGCAACACATAAAATCATTGGTTGAAAATTTCTCAATGAAGCAAAATAATCTAATATTACACCATTTGAATTTATGGGGACATTTTTATCATATTTTTGAGAGTAAAGATTATTAATTATCATAGAAATTATTTAAATACATGGAATAAAAGATCAAGCATAGGATAAGAATTAAGATTATGTAAAATTATGTAAAATCTCCCGATAAACTTCTAAATATCTTTGAGCCTGAAGTCGGAGAGTAAATTTTTGCTCAACAGTTTTTCTTGCATTTTGAGATAATTTATCCAATCGCTCATCATTTTCTAATACCCACATAATACCTTGAGCAAGATCTTCAGAACTAAAACATTTTGCTCGATAACCATTTTTCCAATGTTCAACAATATCCTTTAATCCTGTCGAATCAAAAGAAACTACAGGAGTTCCACAAGCCAAAGATTCGATCGCTGTTTTCCCAAAAGCCTCCTCTATCGAAGGAACAACCATAACATCTCCACAACTATAAGTTAAAGCAAGAGTAACATCATCATTTAATTTACCTAAGAAATGAGTTTTCATTTTTATTCCTAAATCATTTTGTGGTTGAGATGAGCCAAACACGACTGCTTCAATTTTGTTACTCCAATTAGTTTGGTCTATTTGTTTTAAGGCTTCGACTAGGTATTTAAATCCTTTTCGTTCATCTGTGGTTGCACTAATAGCACCAAATAAAATAATTTTTTTATCTTGAGGTATATTCAGAATATTACGGGCAAACTTTTTATCTAAGGGCTTATATTTTTCCTCATCTAGGGCGTTATGAATTACTTCAATTCGATTGTTTCTAAATAAACTGCTGTTTCTAGCACAATCCGCTAACCAATTACTGATAGCAACTATAGTAAAATTAGAATCTGTCCACAACTTATTTTTTCTTTTCCAAACCATTCTCGATAAGTCTTGGTTTCGATTTGATTTTAAATGAGGACATGAGCCACATTGCTCTTGATATCTAATACAACTAGAAGAATAGTGACAGCCCCCAGTGAAGGCCCACATATCTCTCATCGTCCAGACACAAGGTGCTATTTGAGTTAACCTGCCAATATTTTTGATATCTAAAAAACCACCACCAATCCAATGTAAATTTATAATATCAGGATTAATGTTTTTTACTTTACTTGTAATATTTTTACCAATAAGGGCTGGTGTTATACCTTTAACCTTATCTTTATACGAGAGCAAATATAATTGATTGCTCCCACCTAGTATTTGCTGCCAATATTTTTCCCATGTACTACTAGAAGTTATTACAGAATGATCATTGCTAATCTTTTTTTTCACCAAAAGTGTAGATTCAACACCCTGATCAATTATTCCTTTGTGTAACCAGTAACTTCCTCTAGCCGCACCACCATCTAAATCACTATGGCTTAAGTGTAATACTTTCATTGTTTATTTTAAAAATTTATTTTGAATATACAGTAGATTGAACTTTTTCCCACATTAATTGACTCAGTTCTTTTTGTTTTTCTGAACTAACTTTAATCTTATTTACTATTTCAGATTTAGACTGATAATTGAGAAGTAAATTGAGCTTATTTAGGCTAACTTCCATATTTGTTACTTCAAAAGTAACTAGTAATTCGGAACAATTATATTCTTGAAATAAGGTTTGGTATTTGTGACTCCATCCCGTACCTATACAGGGAATATTTTGAGAGAGAGCACTAATTAAACTGTGAAAGCGAGAACCAATGACAAAGTCAGATTGTCCTAGAATCCCTTTTAAAATTAGAGGATTTTCCTCTTGAATGATTTGGATAGGTTTTTTTATGTTTAATTTCAGTTTTTGTGCCAAATCAATATCTTTTGTCTCGTGAACTAATATAAAAGGATTTTTCTTTTGCTCATGTAAATAATTAATGGCTTTTGTAAGAAATTCAAAATACTGGTTTGATGTCAAATCAAGGGTTTTATCAAGCATACGTTGATTGGGAACGATCGCAATTCTATTTGCTAAATCCTTGATATATGAAGTTTGCTGAGGTTTTACCAAATTAGTAAAATCAGGAGCTATTTTCACATTAGCCAAAGAAATGGGTAAATTACTTATATAGTTATAAGAAATATCATCCCTAGCAAATATAAGATCAACATTATTAGCAATAGTTATGAATGCCTCTTTGACTTGGGGGTTCTCAAATGGTCCAAATGCCTGAGGCAAAAGAATTATTTTCTTATTTTGTCGCTTCCATTTCAGGCACCTTTTCGCCATCTGTTGGGAAGCATCAGGTCCCCACTGGTCACTATATGCAAAGCCAGAAGCATCAAAAATAACATCCACTTCAGATTCAAGGATCAAATTATTTTTTGCTCTAATAAAAGAAGGAATCAATTTACTAAATAAACTAGTTAAGTTGTCAAATTTTGGAAATCTATATATGCGTCTTTCCATAAGGTGACTAATATCTTTACTATTTCTCTGTTCAAAATTTCCTATGAGTAAATGACAAGCAACACTATTAGTCTTATCCCATTCTTTAATTTTTTCTTGTGTTGCATAGAGCATCAATTCTGCTCCTTTATTTTGAAAATTAACACCATAAATGGCAAAAATCATTTAATTATACCTTCTTAATTTTTCCAGAGTTTTTTTCTGTGAATATGGTACCAAACCTTGGTTATCTGGAAAACCAACGGAAATTAACATGATTGGTCTCTCGTCATCCGTCAAGTTTAATAAAGATTTCATCTTATTTTCAAATTCATCAACGTCAGGCCAGTTTATCGGACAAGAACTCAATCCTAATATTTCCAGACCATACATTAGTGACATAGAAGCCAGTGAAGCATCTATATAGATAACATGACGATCTCGTTCACTAAAATAAGCTTTTAATTGACCGATGACAACAATAATCATCGGGAAATTATGAGCAAAACCTTTAGTCCCCCCTGGTATTGATGACACTTGTTTTACAAGTTCTGGATCATCAAAGACTCGAAATTCAAAAGGTTGTCTATTACAAGCACTTGGAGATAAAGATGCGGCAATAATAGCTTTATCTATCAACTCTCTAGGTACTGGTTTTTGTTCGTACCATCTGACTGAGC
>PXBV01000310.1 GCA_003565575.1 Psychroflexus sp.
AACCCCATTTCCTTTACACTATGATGTACCTTATGAAATTTCCATAACCAGTCTTGTTTATGTAATTGAACATGAACATTCCATTGTATAAAGTCCGCAATTATAAACATGATTAAAAATTGAGACCAAATTGGGAAATTTTGAATTTGAAAAGCAATAAGGTTTTCTACACCTATAAGTGCTAAGCCGTCATTAAAAAGTTCCACAAACACATTAGAAATAGCATTGTAGCCAATAAGAGAAAATAAAAAGAAATTGAATATAACATAAAAAGCATCCAACCAAAATCCTTTTCTTAAAATCTTTTGGTCTTTACGCCATGGAATTAAAATTTCCACAAAAAGCACCAAAAACGAAAGCCCTATCAACCACCAAAAATAATTGGTTAACGAAGGGTTTTGAATTTCATCTAAGAGGTATTTATAATAACCTGAGAACGAATTTAAAAATATGTCTATGTATTTTTCCATAATGTATCACAAAAATAAAATCTATCCTCGAGTTGTTTTGTATCATAAATCACAATAGTCTCTAAAAGTTTAGAGAAAATTAAAATCAAATTTGTTATTTATATTTTATATTAATTTTAAAAGAACTAAAATGAATTTTAAAGATAAAACTATACTCATCTCAGGAGCCTCAAGAGGAATAGGAAAAGCCGCAGCAATAGCTTTTGCAAGTAAAGGAGCTAAAGTTGGTATTAATTATAGAACTCAGACCATAGAAGCAAAAAAGACACTGAAAGAACTTCAAGGAAGTGGTCATCAGCTTTTCAAAAGAGATATTTCTAAAAAAGATGAAGCTAAGGCATTGATAACTGATTTTCTTCAGCATTATGGAAAAATAGACATTTTAGTGAATAATGCTGGAATTGCTATACCTCATAAAATTGAAGACGTTAGTTTTGATGCTTGGAGTTCTGCCTGGGAGACGACCCTTCAAACCAACCTTTTAGCAGCGGCAAATTTATCATTTTTAGCATCACAAGCTATGATTAACTCTGGCGGTGGTCACATCGTGAATGTATCTTCTAGGGGGGCTTTTAGAGGTGAGCCAGACCAACCAGCCTACGGGGCTAGTAAGGCTGGACTTAACGCAATGAGTCAATCTTTAGCTAAAAAATTAGCACCGTTTAAAATTTACGTAGGTGTAGTAGCTCCAGGGTTTACTGAAACTGATATGGCAACCGAAACCCTTAGTACCTCAGAACAACAAAAAATGCTCAAAGAATTGCCTTTAAGGCGTATGGCTAAGCCGGAGGAAGTTGCACATGCTATTCTATTTCTTGCCTCAGATGAAGCAGCTTATTCTACGGGAGCTATTATAGATGTGAATGGTGCTAGTTACCTGAGAAGCTAAACTTTAAAATTTACAGAAAAAACGACCTGTTTTGGATTTGTATATTTTGTAAGCTGCAAACTTTTTCTCAAGCATAGTTTCCTCATAATTAGATTTAAAATAAAACAAAATAAAAGTTAATACACTTATACACAACTTATAACCGTCACCAAGCCAAAAAGAAAAACTGAACATAAAAATGATTATACCCGTGTATATAGGGTGTCGACTTAGTTTGAAAATACCACTGGTAATGAGTTTGGCATCTGGTTTGGGTGTAGGAAATGGAGACAAGTGAATATTCATCTGCAGTATTGCTAGAATAGAAATCAATAAACCTAGAAGACCAAAATAAAACCAAACATGATACTCTATAAAGTTGATTGAAAACCATGAGACATCTAAGAAAAAAACAAGCATCAAGAAAAATTGAATCGAAACAAATAGAACATCTTTCGTTTTTGGCATTTATTTTAATTTTTAATAAATATATCAAATCGTTTAAGAATATCTAAATGATTTTATAGGTAACTGATTTTTGTCATTTTAAAAAATGGAGTAGCCTAGTATTTTTGAATAAAATGCAATAACCATGCGGGAATTAATTCAAAAATACAACGTTCCAGGCCCAAGGTACACAAGCTATCCTACTGTTCCATTTTGGGATGACTCCACTTACAATGAAGCTTTATGGATAAAAAGTTTACAAAAAGACAATAGCTCCAGGGAAATTAGTTTATACATTCATCTACCATTTTGTGAAAGTTTATGTACGTTTTGCGCATGTAATAAGCGGATTACCAAGCGGCATGAAGTTGAAATACCTTACATTGAAGCTTTATTAAAAGAGTGGGATATGTATCTCAAGATTCTTCAACATCGTCCTGTGTTAAAAGAAATTCACCTAGGCGGAGGAACCCCTACTTTTTTTGACCCTAAGCATTTAACGTATCTTCTAGAAACAATTAAGCACTCATGCGACGTTCCAGAGGATGTAAGTTATAGTTTTGAAGGGCATCCCAATAACACAACTATAAATCACCTTCAAACCCTTTACAAACTTGGTTTTAACCGAGTAAGTTATGGCATACAAGATTACAACCCGAAGGTGCAAATTGCCATTCACAGAATACAATCTTTTGAAACTGTAAAGAAAATAACTGAAGCATCTAGAAGAATAGGATACACCTCCGTTAGCCATGATTTAATTTATGGTCTACCTATGCAGACCCTAGAAGATGTTATCTCCACTATTCACAGAACTACAGAATTGATGCCAGATCGGATTGCTTTCTATAGTTATGCACACGTACCTTGGACCAAAGGTAACGGGCAGCGCGGTTATGATGAAAAAGACTTACCCTCAGCAGAATTGAAGCGCCAACAATACGAAGTTGGCAAACAAATGCTGGAGGAACACGGATACATAGAAATTGGTATGGATCATTTTGCATTACCAGATGATGAACTAGCCAAAGCTTATAAAAGAAAATCACTTCACAGAAACTTTATGGGTTATACCACGACCAAAACAGATAAAATGATTGGTTTAGGGGTATCAGCCATCAGCGACAGTTGGTTTGGGTTTTCTCAAAATGAAAAAAATCTTAACAACTACTACTCTGACCTATCCAAAGATCAACTACCTGTTTCTAGAGGTCATATTTTAGATGAAAATGACTTGATAATAAGACGAAAAATATTAGATTTAATGTGTCATTTTGAAACAACACTAGATCTGCTAGAACTGGATACTCAATTTGACATAAAAAACGACTTGACTGAATTTGAGGCTGATAACTTGTTAGAGATTCAAAATAATACTGTACAAGTAAAGCCTGCCGGTAAAGCTTTTATTAGAAATATTTGCATGGCTTTCGACTTAAGATTGAAAGCAAAGCAAACTGAATCACAGCTATTTTCAATGACCATTTAAACTCTTTAATCATGAAAAAAATACTCGTACCCGTAGATTTCTCAAATACATCTGAAAATGCACTAAAAGTTGCTGTTCAACTCGCCAAGAAAAATGGCTCAGAACTTCAAATACTGCATGTCATTGAGCTGGCAGAATCCCTTTTTGGCGCAGAGCAATTCAATGTTAATGATGAGCAAATTATCTTTTTTATGAAAATGGCTGAAAAGCGATTCACTAAATTTCTAGAAAAAGAGTATTTAGAAGATTTGGATTTAAAAAAACATGTTGAACCTGGCTCTGCTGCATTAGCTATAAAAGAAACAGTTGCAGCCAATGAAATAGACATCATTGTAATGGGATCTAACGGGGCTACTGGCTTAGAGGAAATAGTTATTGGGTCTAATACTGAAAAGGTTGTAAGGTACTCTGATGTACCCGTACTTGTCGTCAAAAACGAAATTAAAAACATTAGCATTAGCAAGGCTGTTTTCGCATCAAATTTTGAGCTTAGTAATTTAGAAGCCTATAAAAAAGCAAAGAAATTCACAGATGGTTTTAACGCATCTATACACTTACTGTATGTAAATCTACCAGGCAATCAATTTAGTAGTACACCAGAAATACATGAGCAAATGCGTGTTTTTTTGAATAAAGTTGAAATGCCTTTAAGCAAAGACCATATAGAAATTTTCAACGATTATACCATTCAAGATGGAATCATTAATGGGTCTGAAAAGCTAAACGCAGATTTAATCATCGTCCCAACACACGGTAGAAAAGGGATTTCTCATTTCTTCAACGGTAGTATTGGAGAAGATGTAGTTAATCATTCAGTGTTGCCTGTATTGACGTTGAAGATTTAAAAAAATTCCAACAGCTTAATTTTAGGTGTTTTTTTTATGTAAATTTATCTTAAATCTACAAAATTTAACCTGTTCGTTAGATGCAAAACTTACATAAATTAGCTTTCATTTGTCTCTTAGCCATTTCATGTACAAGTGATGAAATAAATACGGATGAGACAAATGAACGTGAGACTCCCATTTTACCAATAACGGAAGATTCCACATTCCGAATAGAAAACTCTATCCTCCTTAAAAACGAATCTGAAGTTAGCTATAAGGGAGTAAACGCTCTTCAAACATTTGGACTTGTAGATCCAGATCAGATGAATGCCTGGAATATTCAAATTGTAAGAGAGTTTATTGGAAATTTGGGAGAACAACCCTTGGAAGGTACTGCAATACAAGGTAGTGATGGGGTATGGTATCATCCATTACAAGCAATCGTAAACAGAAACAGAGCGCATAACAGAATCACCATTCTTTGTCCGTTCGGTTGGGTTTATCCTGATGGTAACCAACTATTATTAACAGGTTTAAATCCCTCTCAGCAAGATTTCTATAACTCTTATGCGTCTAAGATGCAACAAATAGCTGAACATTTCAAAAACCAACCTGATGTATGGATTGAAGTTTGGAATGAACCCTATCACTGGAACAATCAAAACGACTACAGTCATGACCTTTGGCTTTCAGATATGAAACAAATGGTAGATAACCTCAGAGCAATAGTGGGGTTTCATAATATTATTCTAGTACCAGGCAATGAGCAAGGGCAATCCGAAGAGGTAATACATGAAAAGGGGGATGAATTACTCAATCAACGCTATAATTTACTTTTTGATATTCATGCCTATGAAAAGTGGTTGGTAAACTCCTCTAAAAATCAAATCAAAGCGCGTATCCAAAAATTAAATGAGAATGGGTTTTGTATAATCTTTGGAGAAGTTGGGGTCCAGAATGTTGACAATGTAATGCCTGTCAAGTATTTTCTTGAAGCTTTAGAAGATACTAAAACTTCCATTTTGGCTTGGCTTTGGTCTAAAAATTCAAATTACAACAACTCTTTGATGGATGATAAAGGACATCCAAACTCACATGAAAACAACAACTTCTGGGGTGAAACTTTTAAAGATTTTCTTGGTAAATAATAACGAAAAGGTCTTAACAGCTAACGTCTAAATTTCTAAACTATATTTCGCATTAAATAGAGATTTCATTAGAAGAAACTTTAGTTAGCATTAGTTTTAATCACATTTACAATATCGTCTTTCTGCAAGACACCCCTCTGCCTCCATTTTTGCTCTCCATCTTTAAAGACAATCATCGTTGGCACACCTCTCACTTGATATTTGGCTGCCAATTGTTGATTTTTATCTACATCAATTTTTATGATTTTGACCGCATCGCCAAGTTCTGCCTTCACTTCTTCCAAGATAGGTGAAAGCATTTTACAAGGCCCGCACCAGTCTGCAAAAAAATCAATTAATACGGGCGTTTCACTTTGAATAATCTCATTAAACTTTTGACTCATCATTCTATTATTTTAAAAATTAGTCACTCTAAATTATAAATTTCTTTAAGACCTAAACCTCTCAAAAGCAGCTTTCTCTAACATCTCACGATAATCTGGATGAGCAATTGAAATCAAAGCTTCTGCGCGTTGTTTTAAATTTTTACCATAAAGGTTTACAACGCCAAATTCTGTAACAATATAATGTACATGAGCTCTTGTAGTTGTGACGCCAGCTCCTTCATTAAGAAATGGAGTGATTTTTGAAATTCCTTTAGTTGTAATTGACGGCATGGCTATGATGGCTTTTCCACCATCAGACAAAGATGCACCTCGTATAAAGTCCATCTGTCCGCCAACTCCTGAAAATTGCCTTTTACCAATAGTATCTGCACACACTTGACCTGTAATATCAATCTCTATAGCTGAATTGATAGCTGTTACTTTTGGGTTACGTCTTATAATAGCTGTATCATTAGTATAAGCCGCTTCCTTCATATGCACCAAGGGGTTATCATCCATAAAATCATATAGTTTCTGAGAACCAACTGCAAAACAAGTTACAATTTTACCTGTTTTCACTTCTTTTTGACTTCCATTGATGACACCAGCTTCTACAAGTGGCAAAATACCGTCCGAAAACATTTCTGTATGAATTCCCAGGTTCTTGTGACTAGTAAGGTTTTTAAGAGCAGCATTAGGAATTCCACCTATACCCATTTGTAGAGTTGCGCCATCTTCAACCAAGCTAGCCACGTTTGCACCAATTTTACTTTCTAATTCTGAGACTGGTGCAGGTTCATGTCCAAAAATCGGCTCGTCTACCTCTACGGCAAAGTCCAATTCACTCACATGTATAATTCCATCACCATGAGTTCTTGGAACCTTAGGATTAATTTGAGCAATCACTAACCTTGCTGTTTGAATCGCAGGAATAGTAATATCTACAGAAACACCCAAAGAACAATAACCATGTTTATCTGGAGGAGACACTTGTATCAGCGCAACATCCAAAGGCAAAATGGAACGTCTAAATAATCTATGAATTTCACTTAGAAAGATAGGAATATAATCTCCATTTCCATTTTTTAAAGCATTCCTTACATTGCCGCCAACAAAAACACTATTGATTTTGAAAGCATTAGAAAAAGGTTGCTCAGAATAAGGAGCTCTTCCTTCAGTATGCATATGTATAATTTCTACATCTTCTAAAGATTCATACCTTGAAACTAGTGTATTTATAAGAACTAACGGGGTCATTGCAGCACCTTGAATGAAAACCCGATCTCCAGATTTTACTTTTGAAACTGCTTCCTCTTTATTAACGATGTTGAGCTGTTTTACCATTTATTTTGACTTTTTAAACTACAAAATTAAAACTCAACATTTAGATAAGCATGTATTTCAACAAAGATTTGTATGACTAGAATCAGTTTAGTTTGAAATAAAAGTATAACTAAAAACGTCTATTTAGCCTGAAGTTGATTCCAAGCCCAAATTTGAGCATCTTTATAAGTTGAGAATACTTTATAGGGAACAGGTTGCTTTTGCATAGATAAAATCATTTTCAAAACCCATTGAATAGTTTTGTTTGGAATCACATAAGCTGTTCCTTTACAATAGGTTTTTATCAAATCTGTATTTTCCTTAAGCCATTGAGCTTGAAGCTTTTGATGTGAAAAGCCTGGTATTACGGCATTACTTGCATCAAAAACTATAGCTAAATTTTGTTTTGCAAAGTAACAATCATCTAGATCTTTTAAATAGGCTTTAAAACTTGAATTGGAACTTTTTTGTCCAGTAAAAGTAACGGTTATCAAAGGGAACCCCGTTTGATCTACTGTAGCGTATGATTTAGTTTTCAATTTTTTTGATTCAAAAATAAAATTTTTATCCAACTTCAAGATTTAAAAATGAATCATTTTTTGAAGGTAAATCTGTACTTCCCATTAAATATTTGTCTACTTCTCTTGCGGCTTCTCTTCCTTCAGAAATAGCCCAAACAACAAGGGATTGACCTCTTCGAGCATCTCCTGCAGCAAATATAGATTCAACATTAGTAGTATAATTATTAGAGTCTATAATACCAGTATCTTTTCTTTTTACTCCAAGATGTTCCAGGAGACTACTTTCTGGCTGAGTAAAACCTATAGCAAGCAAGGCAAGTTCACAGGGAATTAGCCTTTCAGTACCTTCAATCTCTTGCATCTGCTGTCTACCTCCTTGATTGACCCATTCTATGTCAACCAATTTAATATGAGTCAATTCACCTTTCTCGTTACCTATAAACTCTTTAGTTAAGGTGCTCCACTTACGCTCACCACCTTCCTCATGAGAAGAGGAAGTTCTTAAGGTCATTGGCCAAAGAGGCCATGGATCGTTTTCTCCTCTTTTGCTTTGAGGTTTCGGCATTAGCTCAAGTTGTAAAACAGAAGCTGCCCCTTGTCTATGAGAAGTGCCAATACAATCAGAACCAGTGTCACCTCCACCAATGACAACTACATTTTTGCCTTCAGCAGAAATTTTATCGTGAAATTTAATTCCAGAAACCTCTTTATTCTGTAGGCTTAAAAAATCCATAGCGTAATGTATACCTTTCAATTTTCTACCAGGAATAGGCAAGTCTCTAGGAACAGTTGAGCCAGTACAAACCACAATTGAATCAAAGTCCTCTTTTAGAGCTTCAGGATTTACAGTTTTCCCAACTTCAGAATTAACTTTAAATCTTACACCTTCTTCATCCATTATATCTATACGTCTGTCTACTACCCATTTTTCTAATTTAAAATCTGGAATTCCATACCTAAGTAAACCGCCAATTTTATCATCTCTCTCGTAAACAGTCACCCAATGGCCTGCCTTATTAAGCTGGTCTGCAGCGGCTAGACCAGCTGGACCAGAACCGATAACAGCAATTTTCTTTCCAGTTCTCTCTACGGGAGGTTGAGCTGAAATTAAGCCTAACTCATGGGCTTTTTCTGCTATTGTTTTCTCAATATGCTCAATGGCTACAGGGGGTTTATTTATTCCAAGGACACAACTTGCTTCACAAGGTGCTGGACAAATTCTACCGGTAAACTCTGGAAAATTATTTGTAGAATACAGTATAGAAACAGCGTCTTCCCAATTTTCATTATGAACTGCCTCGTTAAATTCTGGTATAATATTACCTAGAGGACATCCAGAGTGACAAAAAGGCACACCACAGTCCATACATCTTGCGGCTTGTGTTTTTGTCTTTTCTTCTGGAAAAGGTTCATAAATCTCTTTATAATCTGCTATACGTTGTTTTGGGGGTCTTGAATTTGGTAACTCCCTATCATATTTCAAAAATCCATCATGTTGTCCCATTATGCTACTATTTTTTGTCTTTGTTCTTGTTCTTTTTGTTCTAATATACGTTTGTAATCGTGAGGAATTATTTTAATAAATTGAGATTTTAACTCATCAAAATGTTCCAATATATAATTAGCTTTTTTACTTCCTGTGTACCTATGATGGTTTTCAATTAAGGTTTTAATTTCTTCAAAATTGGCATTAGAAGGCACTTCAAGCCCTACCATAGCTTTATTGCAATTGGCGTCAAAAGTATTTTTCTCATCAAAAACATAGGCAATACCGCCACTCATTCCAGCCGCAAAGTTTTTGCCTGTTTCTCCTAAAATCACTATTCTGCCACCCGTCATGTATTCACAAGCATGATCTCCCACACCTTCTACTACGGCATTTACACCTGAGTTTCTGACAGCAAAACGCTCTCCTGCCATACCATTAATATAGGCTGTTCCTGAGGTAGCACCATAAAAGGCTACATTACCAATGATGATATTATCCGCGGCATCAAATGCTGAAGATGCTGACGGGTAAACTATAAGCTTTCCTCCAGATAAACCTTTTCCAAAGTAATCATTAGATTCTCCTTCTACTTCAAAAGTAACACCTTTTGCTAAGAACGAACCAAAACTTTGACCAGCAGAGCCTTCAAATTTAAAATGTAATGTATCATCTTCGAGTCCTTCAGCCTTGAATTTTTTGCTGATTTCATTTGATAAAATAGCTCCTGTAGAACGATTTATATTTTTAATTGAATATGATTTTTTAACAGGGGTTGCGTTCTGTAATGCTGGAGCTGCATCTTCAAGAAGCTTCCAATCTAAAACATCATTAATTTCGTGTTCTTGATCAATTTGCTTGTAAACTCCTACTTGTTCAGCAATATTTTCCTGATAAAGGATTGGACTCAAGTCCAAATCCTTTAACTTCCAGAAAGGCACTTCTTTTCTTATTTTCATCACCTCAGAATGACCAACCATTTCACTTACTGTCTTAAATCCAAGTTGTGACATGATTTCTCTTAGGTCTTCTGCTAGAAATTTAAAGTAATTGACAACGTGATCTGGATTACCTGTAAACAGTTTTCTCAATTCTGGATTCTGCGTTGCCACTCCAACTGGGCAGGTGTTAGTATGACATTTTCTCATCATTATACAGCCTTCTACGATGAGTGCAGCTGTAGAAATCCCCCATTCTTCAGCGCCCAATAAAGTTGCAATTGCTAAGTCCCTTCCAGTTCTTAACTGACCATCAGCTTGAACTGTAATTCTACTTCTAAGGTTATTCTTAACTAAGGTCTGATGCGCTTCAGCTAGACCAAGTTCCCAAGGCAAGCCGGCATGTCTAATGGAACTTAAAGGAGAAGCCCCTGTTCCTCCATCTGCACCAGAAATCAACACTACGTCTGCATTGGCTTTAGAAACTCCTGCTGCAACTGTTCCTACTCCAGCTTGAGACACTAGCTTCACATTAATTCTTGCGGCTCTATTGGCATTTTTTAAATCAAAGATAAGTTGTGCTAAATCTTCAATGGAATAAATATCATGGTGAGGAGGCGGTGAAATTAAACCTACACCTGGAGTTGAATGCCTAACCCTTCCAATCCAATCGTCAACTTTATGGCCTGGTAGTTGTCCACCTTCTCCAGGTTTTGCACCTTGAGCCATTTTAATTTGTAGCTCATCTGCATTGGTTAAGTAATAACTTGTTACTCCAAAACGTCCAGAAGCTACTTGTTTTATAGCAGATCTTTCCCAATCTCCATTAGGTTTTACTTCAAATCTAACTTCATCTTCTCCACCTTCTCCACTGTTACTTTTGGCACCAATTCTGTTCATAGCAATTGCTAAGGTGGAATGAGCCTCATGAGATATGGAACCAAAAGACATGGCGCCTGTTGCAAAGCGTTTCATGATAGACTCCACCGGTTCAACATCTGAAAGTGGAATAGGAGTTCTCTTCTTAAAATCAAACAGTCCTCTTAAGGTCAAAGAATCTTGCAATTGATCATTAACAGATTTGGCAAATTTTTTATAAAGTGAAAAATTGTCGGTTTGGGTAGATCTTTGAAGCAAGTGAATAGTCTCTGGATTAAAGAGGTGTTTTTCTCCCCTTTGTTTCCATTGGTAAACTCCACCTACTTCAAGACTTTTCTTCACTTCGTCATTGGAAGGAAAAGCCTTATGATGCCTTACTAAAACTTCTTTGGCGAGGCCATCAAAATCAATTCCTTCTATTCTAGATATGGTTCCCTTAAAGCATTTCTCAATTACTGTGGTATGTAGCCCTAGTGCCTCAAAAATTTGAGCACTTTGGTAGGACTGCACTGTGCTAATTCCCATTTTTGAAAGTATCTTCAAGAGACCATACCCAATAGCTTGTTGGTAATTTTCATGAGCTTGCTGGACAGTAATTTCTTTATCAAGTTTGCCTTTAGCTTGTAAATGTTCTATAGACTGCAAAGCCAAATAAGGATGAACAGCACTTGCTCCATAACCAATTAAAGTAGCATAGTGATGCGTTTCTCTTACATCTCCACCTTGCACAATTATACCTGCTTTGGTTCTCAAATTCAATTTCACCAAATGGTGATGAATAGCACCTGTAGAAAGTAAGGATGGAATTGGCGCGTGATGTTTATCAATTTTTTTATCTGAAAGTATAAGCACTTTTTTACCTGATTTAACAGCTTTTTCTGCAGCTTTACATATTCCGTCAATTCCTTGTTCAAGACTTCCAGGTTGAGCATCAGCTTTAAAAACACAATCAATAAAAGCGTAATCAAAACCCTTTTCTTTTAATGTTTTAAATTTTTCAATATCTGAATCTAAAAGTACAGGTTGTGAAATATGTATTTGTTTGGTATGCAATTCCGTTTCATCCAAAATGTTCAGGCTTTCACCAACTCTTGTGAATAAAGACATAACCATTCGCTCTCGAATTGGGTCAATAGGAGGGTTACTTACTTGTGCAAAAAGCTGCTTAAAATAATTTGAAACGTGCTGACTTTGTTTGCTTAAAATAGCTAAAGGTGTGTCTGCACCCATTGAACCTACAGGCTCTGTGGCTCTTACAGCCATATCTGCTAAAATAACTTTGAGCTCCTCTGAAGTGTAACCATAAGCATTTTGAAGCTTTAATAACTCTTCACTGCTTAAGACTTCTTTATTAAATTCTGGAGTGGGTTGTAATCTTAATTTTATACGTTGGTTGATAATCCATTTCTGATATGGCTTGTCTTTTACAATATTGTTCTTGATTTCATCGTCAAATAAAACTTTATTTTGGTTTAAATCTGCCAGAATCATTCGTCCAGGTTGAAGCCTTCCTTTTTTAACTATTTGGGAAGATTCTACAGGCAATGCTCCAGCTTCAGAAGAAATAATGAGACGATTTGAGGTTGTAATGCAATATCTTGAAGGTCTAAGTCCATTTCTATCTAAGGTGGCTCCTACTCTACTTCCATCCGTAAAAATTAGAGCAGCTGGCCCATCCCAAGGTTCCATGATTGATGCATGGTATTTATAAAACGCTTTTCTATCTGGGTCTATAGATTTGTTGTCTTGCCAGGCTTCTGGAACCAGCATCATCATAACATGCTCGAGTGGTCGTCCATCTAGAACCAGCATTTCTACTAAACTATCTAAATTTGAAGAATCTGAATGTTCTGGATTGGTGACTGGTAATAAACGCTTTAAGTCGTCTTCAGAAAACACCTTGGATTTAAAGTTAGCTTCTTTGGACTTCATTTTAGTTACATTGCCTCGTATGGTATTGATTTCGCCGTTATGTGCTATAAAATGAAATGGTTGAGCAAGTTTCCAGTTAGGAAAGGTATTGGTAGAAAACCTAGAGTGAATAATAGCAAATGCAGACTTAAAATCTGGATTGCGTAAATCTTCATAATAAGCTCTTAATTGATTTGTTCTCAGCTGTCCTTTATATATAATTGTATTAATGGACATACTGCACACATAAAATGCTTTGTTATTTCCTTGAATATTATGACCGATATAATGCGTAGAATAATTTCTGAAGACAAACAACTTTCTTTCCAAGTCTTCATCCGTCATTTTGTATTTTGGCTGGATTAAAATTTGTTGAATAGAAGGTTCTACAGGTTTTGCACCCATTCCTGGTACTTTGGAATCTACTGGAACGGCTCTATATCCTAAAATCTCCAAGTCCAACTCTTCTGCATGTCTACTCAATACATCTTTACATTGATCAGCTACGCTTTTCACTTTTGGAAAAAAGAGCATACCAATTCCAACAGGCTTATGAGTTGAAACTTCCACATCAATTTCATCTGCTACACGTTTGATAAAGTCTTTATCTATTTGTATCAATATTCCTGCACCATCACCAGTTTCTGGATCTGCTCCAGTCCCACCACGATGCTCCATATTTTCCAGCATGGTTAAAGCATCGCTTATGAGTTGATGTTCTTTTTTACCATCTACATTAATGACTGTTCCTATGCCACAGGCATCATGTTCAAAGCTCTTGTCGTACATTGAATCTCTTTTCATATTTTAAAATCTAATCTTTACACTAAGAAATAATTTTTAAAATTAGTTAATTATAGAGAAAATACGCAAGGAAACTTAGTTAATTATATGTTTTTTTTGTTAAAACAAGAGTTTTGACAGATTCAATCGTTTTCGTAAAAAGAGATTTTTTTAAATTAAATTAAGTACACTTATAATTAGTGGCACTCCATTGAAGAGGTTACTTCAGCTGAAGCAGGTTTAGGTGAAACATAAGGTATACCTAAACCTAAGCCTCTAAGAATAAAAAGGATACCTATTATGGCAACGGCGTATGGAATAATACGTTTGGGATTAAATTTTAAAATCGATTTTAGCCAATCTTTGGCGTAAATGATAATGCTCATTAAAGGAATAGTTCCAAGGCCAAAAAACACCATATATAAAGAACTTTCTAATAAGCCTGAAATGGCGATAGAACCAAATACAGCAATATAAACTAGCCCACAAGGTAGTAGCCCATTTAACAATCCGATATAAAAAAAGGTATCTAATTCTTTCTTTTTTAAAGATGCACCTAGTTCAGATTTCAACTTCCCCACCCATCTAAAAACAGGTTTAGCGATGTTGAAATGACCTAAAATGGATTCAGAAAAAAGTAGTGTTGAAAGCATAATCACCCCTATTATAATGGAAAGTTGTTGTTGAAAACCAAATAAATTGAGGCTTTCTCCAATAATTCCCAATAATAAACCTAGGGATGCATAGGTAAAAATTCTACCGAGGTGATATAATAAAATTTGAATAAACTTGCGCCAAGAATTAGTCCGGTCTACAGGTAACACAAGAGCAATAGGGCCACACATTCCTACACAGTGAAAACTGCCAAGTATGCCTAATATGAGCGCCGTCCACAACATTTATATCTTTATTTTTTTCTGAACAAAGTAATTTTTTTCTTCATACTGAAACTTGAGATTCACTTCCCAGTTTCCAGATTTAAGTAAGGAACTTGGTAGTACGTAAGTATGACCTTCTAATACTAAATTAACTGTAAAATCTAAAGTTTTATCTGAAGGTCTGTACATAAATAATTCTGCTTTTATACCCTTGTAGTCAAAATCTGGCGGGAAATTGATTTCAACTCCATTTGCATCTGTAACAACTTCAACTTGAGTTTCAAGATTTGCTGCGTTTTGTGCTGAATCTAAGTCGTCTTGAAAGGTAAGTTCCTTTTGATAGTAAGATTCAACTACCATATCATATTCTAATTCTTTTTTTGACATCATTTGTACCACCATAAACATGATAAAACCAATAAATAGTACAAAAGCAATAACAATAGAAGTTCCCCAGTTTAATTTCATAATTTCATTTAGTTAAAGGATCTTGGTCCCATAAAGTTTGTAGATGTTCTGTCTATAATACGGTCTTTACTATAAACTTCAATTTCAATTTTGTTTTTAGAATCTTTGAGCAAAGCGGGTTCAATTTCAATGAAGAATGTTCCTTTTTCAGACCCACCTTTTTCTATAGAGAAATACTCATTTTTAACCATTTTGATTTCTCCTTTTATAGAATTAAGTCTAAAGTGCACACTATCCATCTCCGTATTGGTCTTGTTGAGAAGCCTATATGTAAATACATTAGAAACTTTTCCATTTTCGGTAATTTCAAAAAGTTGCCCGGGTAAACGTAAAACTTTAGCTTCTACATCACTTCTTATCAATAACAATCCTATAAGCAGTCCCGTTAAAATGGTCAACACAGCAGTGTAACCTTTTAGCCTTGGAGTGAACTCAAACTTGGCTTTTTTCTCAATATTTTCTTCACTAGCATAGCGAATAAGCCCTTTTGGTAAATTAACGCTTTCCATTATAGAATCACATGCATCTATACAGGCTGTACAATTGACACATTCAAGCTGAGTTCCATTCCTAATGTCAATACCTGTAGGGCAAACGTGAACGCATTGTGCACATTCTATACAATCGCCAACACCTTCTACGGCTCTATCTTGATTTTTTTTGAATTTTTGCCTGCCTTTTTCCCGTTCTCCCCGCTTATGATCATAGGCTACTACAATGGACTTATTATCTAAAAGCACACCTTGCAACCTACCATAAGGGCAAGCTATGATGCATACTTGCTCTCTAAACCAAGCAAAAATAAAGTAAAATACAGCAGTAAAGATGAGTAAAGGAATAAACGTACCAAGGTGGCTACTAGGACCATTAATGACGTATTTTATGAGCTGATCACTGCCGATAAGGTAAGCTAGAAAAATATTGGCAATCAAAAAAGAGATGATAGCAAACAGTGTCCATTTACTTCCTTTTTTAAGTATCTTTTCCTTATTCCATGGCATTTTATCCAAACGAATTTGTTTACCTCTGTCGCCTTCAATAGCATATTCAATTCTTCTGAATACCATTTCCATAAAAATGGTTTGCGGGCATATCCATCCACAAAATATTCTACCAAAAGCTACAGTAAACAAGGCGATAAATACCACACCTATTATCATCGAAATGACAAACAAATAAAAATCCTGTGGCCAAAAGGGAAATCCGAAAATATTAAACTTTCGTTCTAGAACATTAAAAAGTAAAAATTGATTACCATTAATTTTAATAAATGGAGCGGAAAACAAAAAAAGAAGTAAGAAATAGCTCACATATGTTCTATATTTATAGAAAGCACCACTGGGCTTTTTTGGATACACCCAAGCGCGCTTGCCTTCAGCATCCATGGTACCAATACTATCTCTAAATTTTTCTTGATTATCCACCTCTATTACAGATTAAAAATTGCTATTCAGTTTCTTCTTCAACCCAAACCTCACCTTCAGGTGCTTTGGGGTCTGCTGGGGTTGTTCCTTGCAGTGTTAATACATAACTTGCTACCTGCTGGAGTTCATAAGGGCTAAAGTCATTCTTCCAAGCCACCATACCTTTGCCAGGTCGACCTCCTTCTACAAGTGTTTTGTAAACATTTTTTATTCCACCTCCCAAAATCCAATGCTCATCTGTTAGGTTGGGACCAATTCCTCCGCCACCATCAGCTTTATGACAGGCAACACAGTTATTATCATAAATTTTCTTTCCAGCTTCAAGGTCTGATGATTCTTCCAAAACAGTTACCGTTTCGTATGTGATCAAATCTTTAGCCGTTTCTTTGTAACGAGCAATATCAATTTCTGCTTGCGCTACCTCAGCTTTATACTCTTCTATTTGTGTATAATCATTAAATACATGGAATCTAGCTAAATAAATAACTGCAAATACAATACTTGCATAAAAGCTATAAATCCACCATGGTGGTAACTTATTGTCAAGCTCTCGGATGCCATCATAATTATGATCTAAAGCAATATCTCCTTCTTCTTCAATAGGTCTTGACTTGGTAAGTAATTTAGGCAAGCGCTCAAAGATGGCTTTCAATTGGTTGGCCAATTTGTTTTCGGAGGCTAAGAATTTTTCTTGTTTCTCTACAGAAAGAGACCTAAATAAGGTAAATCTTAAAGCAGCCACAGAAACTTCTATCGCAATGGAGACTAATAGAATAACGCCTACAAAAATTAGGGTTTTAGGAAATTCAATAATGGCTAACTGTCCCGGGTCTGTCTCGAAGAGAAGTTCAACTCCCCCCCAAGCTATAGCTGTAAGTGCTATGATTCTTAAAATTGATGCAAGATTTCTCATAATTGGTTATCGTTTTTTGAATCTAAAGGAATTTGACTAACCTCGTCTACGTAATCTTTTTTAGCTGTAAATACCCACCAAAAAAGAACTACAAAAAAGAGGAAAAAAATAAGCAGGGAAATGATGGGATAGATTTCTATCCCTTGTATCGTTTCCATATGTCCTTTTACAAATTTCAACATGATAAATTATTTTAGTTTGAAGCAGTCACTTCATCGTTAGACTTTATTTTAATATCTGTACCAAGTCTTTGCAGGTAAGCAATAAGAGCTACAATTTCTCTATTTCTCATCTCAACAAAGTCTAGGTTGTTTTCTTTTGCATAAGCTTTATCAGCTTCATAGGCTTTTACAAAATCTGGATCGTTGTACAGGTTTGTTTCAATTTTTTCGCCTTGAGCTAGCATTGATGCTTGCGCATTTTCAATGTCTTCATCAGAATAAGGCACTCCTAAACTTGCCATGGTTTTCAGTTTATCTTCCGTATTGGACTTGTTCAGTTCATTTTTAATCAGCCATTGGTAAGCTGGCATAATGGATCCTGAAGAAGTACTTTGTGGATCGTACATGTGGTTAAAATGCCAGTTATCTGAGTACTTTCCTCCTACTCTCAATAAGTCTGGACCTGTACGTTTACTTCCCCATAAGAAAGGTCTATCGTAAACAAATTCTCCTGCTTTAGCATATTCTCCATAACGCTCAACTTCACTTCTAAAGGGTCTTACCATTTGGGAATGACACCCCACACAACCTTCTCTGATGTAGAGGTCACGCCCTTCAAGTTCTAAAGGAGTGTAAGGCTTCACTGTAGTTATTGTAGGAATATTAGATTTCACTAAAAGCGTAGGTATAATTTGAACAATACCACCTATTAATATAGCAACTGTAGCTAAAATGGTTAGTTGAATTGGCTTTCTTTCTAACCAAGTGTGGAACTTTTCTCCACTTCTTCTTCTACCACCACGAGTTAATGCTGCTGCTTCTGCTAATTCATCTTCAACTTTGGATCCAGCTCTTGCAGTTCTTACTACATTGTACACCATGACTAAACTACCAATGATGTATAACGAACCACCTATGGCTCTCATCCAATACATCGGCATAATTTCTGTAACGGTTTCTAAGAAGTTACCGTAGAATAAACTACCATCTGGATTGAACTGTTTCCACATAGAGGCTTGTAAGAACCCAGCAACATACATTGGCAGAGCATACATAACAATACCTAATGTGCCTAACCAAAAGTGAAGATTGGCCAAACCTGTAGAAAACAATTTAGTTTTAAAAAGCTTTGGAACAAGCCAATAAATCATACCAAAGGTTAAGAAACCATTCCAAGCCAAGGCTCCTACATGAACGTGAGCAATGATCCAGTCTGTAAAGTGTGCTATGGCATTTACGTTTTTCAGTGACAACATCGGCCCTTCAAAAGTTGCCATACCATAACCAGTAATTGCTACAACAAAGAACTTTAAAACAGGGTCTGTTCTCACCTTATCCCAAGCTCCACGTAAGGTCAAAAGACCATTAATCATACCACCCCAAGACGGCATCAATAACATTATAGAAAATGTAACACCTAAATTTTGCGCCCAATCTGGCAGTGCAGTATATAACAAATGGTGAGGTCCTGCCCAGATATAAATAAATATGAGCGACCAGAAGTGAATAATAGATAGTTTATAAGAATAGACAGGCCTGTTAGCTGCCTTAGGCACAAAATAATACATTAAGCCTAAAAATGGAGTAGTTAAAAAGAAGGCTACTGCATTATGACCATACCACCACTGTACAAGTGCATCTTGAACCCCTGCATAAGCAGAATAACTTTTCAAAAAGTTAACAGGTAAAGCTAAACTATTAAAAATATGAAGAACAGCTACGGTAACGAAAGTAGCCAAGTAAAACCAAATGGCTACATATAAATGACGCTGACGTCTCTTTAGTATGGTAGCAATCAAATTCCACCCAAAAACAACCCATACCACAGCAATCATAATATCAATTGGCCACTCTAACTCTGCATACTCTTTAGAACTGGTAAAGCCTAAAGGCAATGTAATAGCCGCAGCTACAATAATTAATTGCCAGCCCCAAAAGTTGATTTTGCTTAACACATCGCTAAACATTCTGGCTTTTAGCAGCCTTTGCGTAGAATAATACACCCCTGCAAAAATAGCATTACCTACAAAGGCAAAAATAACCGCATTGGTATGTAATGGTCTTAACCGACCAAAACTCAACCACGATATACCATCTGTAACAGTTGGAAAAATAAACATAAATGCCAATAAAAGGCCAACAGACATTCCTACAATACCCCAAAAGATGGTAGCATATAGGAAGTTTTTTACGATTTTATTATCGTAATGAAATTGCTGTAACTCCATAGTTATGATTGTTTTTGTTGATTATTTGAATTTTTATTTTGAGTTTTTGGATTCTCCTTAACCAGTTCATCGTCAAAAAGCATTCTTACAGAAGGTGTATAGTCATCATCAAATTGTCCCTTTTTTACCGAAAAGATAAATAGTACAAAAAAAACGAGCGCTACAAGAATACTAATCGCTAAAAGTCCGTAAATGACATTCATTTTATATTTTTTTTCAAAATTACACGTGAACTCTGCCTTAAAAAATGACCTTAATCATATTTCAAAGATTTACTGTTAATAATTGGTTTAGAAATATTCTGAGTAGCCAAAGTGGTAAAAACAACAATGGATACAGAACTTAAAGGCATTAGTATAGCGGCAATAACAGGCTGTAATTGACCTGTAAGCGCGAAATACAAACCCACAACATTATAAAGAAATGAGAACACAAAACTCATTTTAATAATGTTAATCCCTTTTTTGGCTATACTTACATACGCATCAAGTTTAGAAAACTCTTTAGCGTCCATTATGGCATCACAAGCTGGGGAAAACACATTTACGTTTTCAGAAATGGCAATTCCAATATCGGCTTGTTTTAGAGCTCCTGCATCATTCAGCCCATCACCAATCATAGCTACATTTTTGTTTTCTGATTGAATTTTTTCAATCAATCGCATTTTGGAATCTGGTTTTTGATTGAAAAACATCTGTGTGGTTTTAGGCAACATTTTGGTGAGAATTGGCTTTTCGCCCTCATTATCTCCTGAGAGTATGATTAGCTTATAGTTGGTGTCTAAAGACTCAAAAAGCGACTCTAAGCCTTGGCGGTAAACTGTATCAAATTCAAACTTCCCTAAATAGGTTTTGTCCTTACTTATATGAACTGCCGTTTTCAAATTTTGATCTATAAAATCATCAGAAACAAACTTTGCCGAGCCAAGCTTATAGGTGTGATTATTGCTAGAAGATACAATCCCTTCACCTAGATGCTCTTCAAAGGTTTCAGAATCTTCAATATTTTGGCTTTCTAAAAATGCGTAAAGCTCTCTACTTAAAGGGTGATTAGAATTTCGAAACGAATTTTTAAGCACCCGTTTATCTTCTTCACTTAAGGTTAAGCCAGAATAAGAGATATCACTCTTTGTATTGGCCGTGAGTGTTCCTGTTTTATCAAAAACAAATACATCTAAGTCTGCCATTTGTTCTAAAACACTGATGTTTTTTAAATAAAATCCTTGTTTACCAAAAATCCGCAATAAATTACCCATCGTAAAAGGTGTAGCTAGTGCAATAGCACATGGGCATGCAATGATAAGCACCGCAGTAAAAACATTTAATGCTAAACTTGCATCATAAAATAACCAAAAGAATAAACCTATAAAAGCAATACTTAAAACAGCAAATGTGAATTGTTTACTGATTTTGTCTATTAAGCTCTGGAATTTTGGATTGTAATCTTTTTTAAAAACATCATTACTCCACAATTGAGTTAAGTAACTTTGTTCTACAGATTTTTCTGCTACTATCTCTACAGCACTACCGCTCTGTTTACCTCCTGCAAATACTTTATCGCCAGAGACTTTTTTTACCAGCTTTGCCTCACCTGTAACAAAACTATAATCAATTTCTGCGGAAGGAGACATCAAAATGCCGTCTACAGGAATTAACTCTTGATTTCGAATAAGTAACCTATCCCCTTTTTCGATCTCGTAAACTTGTGTATTTTCTTCTTTACCATTTGTGTTTAATTTGGTTACTGCTATGGGAAAGTAGGACTTATAATCCCTTTCAAAAGACATGAACTTGTAGGTTTTCTGCTGAACAATTTTACCTAAAAGTAAGAAAAACACTAAGCCTGTAAGGCTATCAAAAAATCCAGAGCCGAAATCAAAAACAATATCTACTGTACTCCTTATAAAAAGAACGGCAATTCCTAATGCAATTGGAATATCAATGTTTAATATACCGCTCCTTAATCCTTTTATAGCAGATTTGAAATAACCCTGGCCAGCATAAAACACCACAGGCAAACTAAAGAAAAACATTAACCATCTAAAAACAGGTTTATATTGCTCGAGCCAATACTCAGAGACTTCAAAATACTCTGGAAAGCTTAAAAACATCACATTACCAAATGCAAAACCAGCCACGCCAATTTTATAAACCAGGCTTCTGTCTAAGGCTTCTTTGGACTGTCCATAATTTTCTAGACTTATGTAAGGTTCATAGCCTATTTTGGACATAAGTTCAACTAAGAGTTTTAAAGAAAAGTCATAAGTTTTGTAACTTACAGTTACTTTCTTTTTTGGGAAATCAACTTGGGAAGAAACAATGTCCTTATTTAATTTATGAAGATTTTCTAAAATCCAAATGCAAGAGCTGCAGTGAATGTGCGGAATACTGAGCGTAACCACTTCAGTATTATCCTCTTGAAAATCTATCAATTTTTCAACAATTTCAGCTTTATCAAGATAATCATACTTCCCGTTGATATCTAAAGGCGTGGCTCCAGGATTTTGCTCTAGATCATAATAACAGTTCAAATCATTTTCAGAAAAAATTTCATAAACGGTTTTACAGCCATTGCAGCAAAACAATTTCTCTTCGTGTTTAATCTTGGTGTTGGTACACTCATCACCACAGTGAAAACAAATATTTGACATATCATCTAATTATACTACAAATGTCTTACACATTTAAAATTTTAAAAATGACAATCATCAGTTAGAATCATGTTGAAAAATAAGTTCTTATATTTGCAAAAGAATTATAATAAATTTATGAAAAAAATTTTAACATACCTAAGCTTATCTATACTTTTAACAAATGCTTCCATGGCTCAATCTTGGTTTGATGGACAATGTGATTTAGAGAATGAAGTAAGTAATGAAAGCCTAGCATCTTCAAAAGAAAACAACACGTTAAATATCCTTTTAAATCAAGAAGGAGATCTTCTTATAAACACACTAAAAAGCAATGGTTTATCAGAAATAAAATTTAAAGAATTAGTTTATAACTTTATAATGAATCCAGCCAAAGATAAAACCAAAGCAAGTTCTCCTAAACAAGCTATTGTCTCAATAGGAACCTACAATAAAGAGAATTCCTATGTGATTATGCTGAATTACATTAGAGAAGTTTATCTTTATGAGTGGGATAAGCAAGCACAAGAAAAATACAACTCCTCTTATCAGGATTTATCTTGCAAAAACAGAAAAAAAATAAGAGATAAAATACCATACCAAGTTATTGAATTGGATAAAGGGAAAACTAAACCTAAAATGATAATGGGAGTGCCCTCATTTAAAGGAGACGTCATAGACAACTAGATATCCAGGTCAACTATCTTTACAACATAATCATCTTTTGGTTCTATTTCCAAGTGGAGACTGATGTAATCTTCAAAATTAATAAGCTCTAATTGGCCTTTCATTATTTTCACGTAACCCGAAGTTGCACAATCACACTGCTTATTTACAATAAGCTTTTGGTTTTGTAAACTATGGTTTTTGGATTGTATTTCCTTGAATGTAGAAGGAATTTGAAGGTAAATAATTTCGCTGTAATTATTTTGATCTAAGGCGGTATAACGTATGGATATAACTTGAAAGTCAGAATCAGGTTCATAACTCAATCCTGTAACTTTTCCTTCATTTTCTTGTATGATTAGTTTGGTTTCTTTTAATACTTGAACATCGCATTGACCACTTTCTGGACAATTTTGTAGTAAAGGCAAATCGGTTTTTACACTTTTACAAGCCAAAATAATAAAAAGTAAGCAAAAGAAAACGTATTTCATTTTATTCATATTTGAATACAAATAAAGCCATACTAATCAAGATTTGTCAATTTATAAACAAATTTTTATTAGTGTTTCAGTTTTTACCTTTAGAATAATAACTTTTGTTTAACTACAAACTTATTTTATTAAACAATTAAATATTTAATTTTGAACCATGATATATGAGATAAACACTAAACAAAAATTACCGATAAGCAAGGAGGAAGCTTGGTCATTTTTATCAAACCCTAAAAACCTTCAGAAAATCATGCCAGATAATATGGGTTTTGAAATTCTATCTGGAGCAGATAGAAAAATGTTTACTGGACAACTACTTCAATATAATGTTACTCCATTTCCTGGATTCAAAGCCAAATGGGTAACAGAAATTACACACGTAGAAGAACCTAATTACTTTGTAGACATCCAATTATATGGTCCATACGCACTTTGGCACCACAAGCATTTTATACATGAAATTGAAGGTGGTGTGGAAGTAGAAGATCTTGTTCATTATAAAGTCCCCTTAGGTGTTTTAGGAAGACTTGTACATCCCTTCCTTGTGAAACCAAAATTGGAAGAAATATTTAAAGCTAGAGAAGCAAAGATGATCGAAGAATTCGGTCATTTTGACAGTTAAAATAAAAAATAAAATCATGAAAAAGACTATTTTACTCATTGGAGGATCTAAAGGTATAGGCTTAGAAATCGTAAAAGAGTTGAGCCCCAATCACAATGTAATTGTGGCTTCAAGGTCTGATGAAAATTTAGCAGATTACGATGTAACCTATCATAAATTTGATGCCCTTACAGATGATATTACAGAGTTAGATTTACCAGAAACGCTAGACGGGTTTGTATACTGTCCGGGTAGCATCAATTTAAAACCATTTAAAATGATGAAACCTAATGTATTTGAAGAAGATTTTCAACTCAATTTTATGAGTTTGGTAAAAACTACACATGGCGTTTTGTCCAAATTGAAAAATTCTAAACAAGCCAGCATTGTTTATTTCAGTACGGTTGCTGTACAAACAGGTATGCCGTTTCATACCAGCGTAGCCGCTGCAAAAGGAGCCATTGAAGGCTTTGCAAGGTCTCTTGCTGCTGAATATGCACCATCCTTTAGAGTAAACGTTATTGCTCCATCTCTTGTAAATTCAGATTTAGCTGGAAAATTACTCAACAATGACAAGAAAAAAGAGAAAATGGATGAAAGACACCCACTCAAACGTGTTGGAGAACCTGCAGATATTGGCAAAATTGCTAGTTTCCTATTATCTGATGATTCTACTTGGATAACAGGTCAAGTTCTAGGCGTAGATGGCGGTATGGGAAGCCTAAATATAAGCTAAGATTTATTATAATTTACAAAATCTTCTTACGAGCACATCACCTTGTAAGAAGATTTTTTATGTTTATTGAAAATTAGAAAAAATGAGTAAAAAAGTAAGCGTATTTTGGTTCAGAAGGGATATGAGATTAGATGATAATGTAGGCTTATACCATGCATTGTCTGGAGACCATCCCGTGTTACCCCTTTTTATTTTCGATAAACACATCTTAGATGAACTTCCAGAAGATGATGCTAGGGTTACTTTTATTTATAATCAACTTCAGAAAATGAGGACTCAGCTTCAAGAGCAATTTGGCTCTTCCATTGCTACTTATCATGATACACCAGAAAAGGCGATTGAGCAGGTTATAAAAGATTTCGACGTTGAAGCTGTATATACCAACCGAGATTACGAGCCTTATGCCTACGAGCGGGATGCTAAGATCAAAGCACTATTGGCTGAAAATGGAATAGAATTTCATGATTTTAAAGATCAGGTTGTTTTTGAGAAAACTGAAGTTGAAAAGAATGATGGCGGTATGTATTTGGTGTTTACACCGTATATGAAGCAATGGAAAAAAGAATTTGAAAAAATCACTCTAAACACCTACCCGTCTGAAGATCTTCTGAAAAACACATATCAAAACTCAAAACTTCCCAATGTAAGCTTAGGCGAGATGGGATTTAAAACCGCTTCAATTGAAGTTCCAGATTATCATCTAGAAGACGAGTTTCTAGAAAACTACGAAGACACCCGTAATATTCCATCCATAAATGGAACCTCAAAATTAAGTCCTCACCTACGTTTTGGAAGTGTGGGCTACAGAAAAGTTGTCCTTAAAGCAGCTTCGGCTAAAAATGAAACTTTTTTAAACGAGCTAATCTGGAGAGAGTTTTATAAAGCCATACTCCATCACTATCCAGAAACACAAAACCGAGCTTTTAAACCTGTTTATGATGAGATTGAATGGCGTAATAATCAAGACGAATTTGAAAAGTGGAAAACAGGTACTACTGGTTACCCAATTGTAGACGCAGGTATGCGCCAACTCAACGAAACCGGCTGGATGCACAATAGAATTAGAATGGTTGTTGGTAGTTTTTTGTGCAAGCACTTGCTTATCGATTGGCGCTGGGGCGAAGCTTATTTTGCTGAAAAGCTTCTGGATTATGAAATGTCCTCAAACATTGGTGGGTGGCAATGGGTGGCTGGTACTGGTGTAGATGCCGCTCCTTACTTTAGAGTGTTCAATCCTTATTCTCAAACGGATAAATTTGATAAAGATAAAAAATACATCAAAAAATGGGTTCCAGAATTTAACACAAGCCAATACCCTGAACCTATGGTTGAGCATAAAATGGCTAGGGAACGCTGTTTGGAAACCTATAAAGCTGCTGTAAAAAAATAATTTCTATATATTTGCTTCTCCTTTATTCAATATAACTTTTGAATCAAAAATTCTTTAATGAAAAAACTTTGGAGCTATACATTAACAAATGCTTAAGCTAGTTTTTAGACTTGCCTAAATATTTTAGACCAATCAACTAAATAGTTTTTGAACTAAAAATAAAGTCATACTTTTGTATAGCTTAAAAAATATTCTATGTTTTCCTTATCTGAAGAAAATTACTTAAAGGCTATATTTCATTTGCAAAAAAATTCAGAAGCTGGTGTAAGCACCAATGCTCTTGCAGAAGAAATGCAAACCAAAGCTTCTTCTGTCACTGATATGATAAAAAAGCTTTCTGAAAAAAAGCTAGTGATTTATGAAAAGTATCGTGGTGTTTATTTGTCTGAAACAGGCCGAAAAACAGCACTTCAAATTGTAAGAAAACACAGACTTTGGGAAGTGTTTCTTGTTGAAAAGCTAGGGTTTTCTTGGGATGAAGTCCATGAAGTTGCAGAAGAGTTGGAGCATATCAAATCAGAAAAGCTAATTTCAGAATTAGATAAGTTTTTAAACTATCCAAAAAGAGATCCTCATGGCGACCCAATTCCTGATGCTAAAGGTCATTTTCAAGTAGCTAATAAAACATTGCTTTCCAATCTATCTAAAGGAGAAAAAGGAACATTAGTTGGGGTTAAAGATAGCTCATCAGAATTTCTGAAATACCTAGACAAAAATGCCATTGCGCTCGGCAAAACTATAGAAGTGCTAGACAAAGAAGATTTTGACGGGTCAATGCTAATTCAATTGAAAGAAAAAAGTTTGAGGATTTCACCTATGGTCTCATCCAATATTTACATTAAAATCTAAGCATGGAATCCCTCATAGCGTTTTTTGAAGCACAAAATCCTGTGAAAGCTGCTCTAATTGCTACCATTTTCACTTGGCTTGTTACTGGACTTGGAGCGTCTTTGGTCTTTTTTTTCAAGACGATGAACAGAAAGTTTTTTGATACTATGCTAGGCTTTACTGGTGGTGTTATGGTAGCTGCTAGCTTCTGGAGCTTATTGGCACCTGGTATAGAAATGAGTAAAGGAGAAGGCTTTATAAAGGTAATTCCCGCGGTGGTAGGTTTTGTATTGGGAGCGCTGTTTATCTTTGGACTGGATAGAATTTTGCCGCACTTGCACGTGAATTTTAAAGAAAATAGAAAAGAAGGCGTTAAAACCAAATGGCATAAATCTGTATTACTTACCTTGGCCATCACACTGCACAACATCCCAGAAGGTCTAGCTGTAGGCGTCCTTTTTGGCGGAGCAGCAGCAGGATTGGAAGGTGCAAGCATTGGTGGAGCTGTGGCCTTAGCTATAGGCATTGGTTTACAAAACTTCCCAGAAGGTTTTGCAGTAGCTATGCCATTACGCGGTCTTGGACTTTCACGCTGGAAAAGTTTTAATTATGGGCATTTATCAGCCATTGTTGAGCCTTTTGCCGCGGTTCTTGGAGCTTGGGCAGTTCTCACCTTTGAGCCTATTTTACCCTACGCTCTTTGCTTTGCAGCTGGTGCCATGATTTTTGTAGTAATAGAAGAAGTAGTGCCAGAATCTCAGCAAGACCGAAACATTGACTTGGCTACACTTGGTTTTATTGGCGGCTTTGTGGTGATGATGACCTTAGATGTAGGTTTGAGCTAAAACACCCTCTACAATATCACCAACATGAAGAGAGGATTTAAACCTTTTCGGGAAGATTGAGGTAAATGTTTCATTTAACAGAAACTCCACTTGTTATGTTTATAATTTTTCTTTTGGAAATGCTTTTTTGTTGAATACCACTAGCAAACCAAACCCTGTACTTATCGCCATATCAGCGATATTAAAGACGGGTTCAAAAAAGACAAAACGCTCTCCACCCCAAATCGGTATCCAGTTGGGAAGTATATCATCATAAAGTGGAAAGTAAAGCATATCTACTACTTTGCCCTTCAGTAATTGTCCATAAGGATTTTCTGCAAATAAGGTAGCTACTTGACCTAAACTACCGTCAAAAATAACCCCATAAAACACAGAATCTATAATGTTACCTATGGCACCAGCTAGAATTAAAGAAACGGATACAATCAATAGTTTAGGAGAGGCTTTCTTAATTGCATCCCACAACCAATACCCAATAAGCCCGATGGCGACGATACGAAAAGACGTGAGTATAAGTTTTCCATAGGCTCCAGGAATTTTGGCGCCCCAAGCCATGCCTTCATTCTCAACAAAAAGAATTTTAAACCAACTGAACACCTCAACCTCTTCGCCTAGCATAAAATGCGTTTTGATGTAAATTTTAGAGACTTGGTCTATTACTAGAATAAGGAGAATAAGTAGGGACGCTTTCTTTAAAGTCATAACTTGAATTTGAAAGCACAAAAATAGTTTTTTTATTGAATTCGGATTTATATAGTTAACTTTTCATAGCCTTAGCTCATTTTATTTGGAGTAAGGTGGTATTCATAAACATAGTATCAAAGGTAACTATAGAATACAATGCTTTAATCACTGCCAATTTTTCTTAAACATCCCATTCAACCCAAAAACGTGTTGAGGCTTAAAAACAGCTTTACATTATAACCTCTAATTTAGATAAAATGTTCTACATCTGTTTTAAAAAAGCGTTCTTTGTATTCAACTAAACAAACATTCGATTACAAATAAAATTCAGCCTAAAGTTTGAATTCAAATTTATGAAGTTGAAAATCGACCCTTTTGTACTTTCCATTATCGTGGTAATTGTCTTAGCACATTACTTCCCAGAGTTAGCTAGCGATAATAATAGTATCCCATTAGATAGCATTGCAGGTTTGGGAATTAGCTTGATTTTCTTTTTTTATGGACTAAAGCTTAGTAAAGACAAGATCCGTTCAGGTCTATCCAATTGGAAGCTACACTTAGTTGTGCAGCTTACCACATTTTTGCTGTTTCCACTGTTGGTAATAAGCATTTACCCTTGGGTAGAAGGAGAGACCAACACGCAGATTTGGCTAGCATTTCTATTTTTAGCCGCTTTGCCCTCAACGGTTTCCTCTTCTGTGGTTATGGTGTCGATGGCCAAGGGAAACATTCCCGCTGCGATTTTCAATGCCAGTATATCTGGACTTATCGGGATTGTGTTAACGCCACTTTGGGTAGGCTTGTTTCTAACAGAATCGGTTGCAGATTACAGTTTGGGTGCCATTTACACCAAACTTATTTTAGAAATTCTATTGCCCGTAGTGTTGGGCTTAAGCTTACAGCGCTTTTTTGGGAAATTGGTCTCAAAACATGCTCGAGCACTTTCTTTGTTTGACAAAAGCATCATCTTACTCATTATCTACAAAAGTTTTGTACGCTCCTTCGATGAGGGCGTGTTTACCAGCGTCGGTCTCCTTGATTTAAGCGGTATTGCGTTTGGTACGCTTGGTCTGTTTTTTGTTGTATACTTCATAACAGGGCGTGTTTCTAATTACTTCGTCTTTAGCCAAGAAGACCAAATTACAGCCCAGTTTTGCGGCACCAAAAAATCCCTTGTGCACGGCACTGTCTTTTCAAAAGTTTTGTTTCCTAGCAGTATGTCTGCGGGCTTAATTCTTCTCCCACTTATGCTTTTTCATGCGTTCCAAATCCTATTCATCAGTTTTGTAGCTACCCAACGTTCCAGACGATTTCAGAAAAAAACCTAGCCTTCATTTTTTTAGTTATGCTGAATTTAATACGTTTTCATGACATGAAGCATCACTACCAGAACATTTTAGTATATAAAATTTTGAGCTATGGAAAATAGACAATTGTCATTTGTTGAATAACTTGAGGAACTTCTGGAATGTTCAAATCAAAATCCAACTGTAATGAAGTTTTATTTTTGTATTCAGAAATTTCAAATGACCCTTCAGCGGCTTCAAAATACCCACTTTCACCCCTGCAAAAACACAAGCGTCCAAACAGAATTTTGGCTTGGCTCAGCATCTCATCATTTAAACTAAGGCTTCTAGTGTCTGGATGTATTTCAGCATAAATGATTTCAGAATAACCATCATCTGCTATAGCAGGATTAGAAGCCCTCTTATATTCAAATTTCAATACGGTTTTATCTCCATTTTGTACTTGAGGATACTTAGCACCAATACCGTCTGTTTTGATTTCAAGAGTTTTATGCTTTAAAATCTCAAAAGAACACATACCATCATCAGGACAGGAATTTATGTTGATTTCCTGTTGCAAATCTTTTGAGACCGAATCTTGAGTTGGTTTACAAGACATAAGAGTAGCGCAAAGGGTCATAAAATAAATAAATCTTAAAATCATAAGCAGTTGACGTAAATTAAATCAATATTATAAAATAAATGCTTAAATTGGTTTAAAATTTACTAAATTAATTCATGACTAAACCTAAGTTAAAGCCCTTTTTCCTTTATCTTTTTGTCCTATTTGGTATAGCAGAAGGTTTTGCTCAGGCATCAGAGTCACTTTGGACTAAGCTTGAAGAGTCTCCATCCAAACAATTACAAGTAAATGCACCCCTTCCAGAACAGCATTCACTATTGGTTTTAAAAGCTGACCAACTCATTTCTTTTTTGAATGATGTGCCAAAACGAACTACAAGTATTTCTTCTTCTAAACTCATAGAGTTCCCAAATTCAAAAGGAGAATTGGAGTCTTTTATGGTGATGGAATCTTCAGTTATGACGCCAGAACTTCAGGAAAAATTTCCAAACATTAGATCTTATGTAGGAAAAAGCATAAAAAACCCCTCTTCTATTCTCCGTTTCAGTATTTCAAAAGAAAAAGGCCTAAGCTCCATGTTACTTAATCACGGTAAGACTGTTTTTATTGAACCGCATCAACTAGAAAATGATGTCTACATAGCTTACATCAATTCTGAAACTGATCAACACAATCATGACTTTGTTTGTCAAACCGAAGCACATCCCCTAAAGGCTTTTAGCCCTAAAAAAGAAATTGATTTTTTAAAAAATGTAGATGATGGCAGACTGAGGACCTACAGGCTTGCGCTAGCCTGTACCGTAGAATATGCCCAGTTTCATGGCGGCACTCTTTCTTCTGTAATGGCTGCTATGAACACTACCATGACCAGAGTAAATGGAGTGTATGAACGAGATTTGGGCATAAGTATGCAAATGGTAGACAACGAAAGTATCATTTTTTTAGGCCCAGATGTAGACTCAGATCCCTTTACTAATGAGGATGGAGTTGCTATGCTGGATGAAAATCAACAAGTGATTGATGAAAACATAGGTAGTGCCAATTACGACATAGGTCACGTTTTTAGTACCGGAGGTGGTGGAGTGGCTGTATTAAGGTCTCCATGCTCCAACTCCAATAAGGCAAAGGGCGTTACAGGACTTTCAAGCCCGGTTGGAGACCAATTTGATGTGGATTACGTTTGCCATGAGTTTGGTCATCAATTTGGAGCCAATCACACTCAAAACAACGACTGTGAACGCGCTTCACCTTCCGTAGAACCAGGAAGTGGGTCTACCATTATGGGATACGCTGGAATTTGTGCGCCAAACATTCAAGCCAATAGTGATGATTATTTTCATGGAGAAAGCATTTTACAAATTTGGAATAATATATCTGATGGAATAAGTAGTAATTGTGGAAATGTGAGCATTACAGGCAACTCCCCTCCTTCTGCCAATGCTGGCTCCAATTATGTCATTCCAGTCTCTACTCCTTTTATTTTAAAAGGCAGTGGAACAGATCCAGATCCCAATAATGTTCTTACATTTACTTGGGAGCAAACTGATAGAACTCCAGCTCCAATGCCTCCAGAACCTACTTCCCTAAGAGGACCGCTTTTTCGTTCTATACCCCCTAGTACTTCGCCAGAACGATTTATGCCAGCATTTAATAGTATTCTGTCTTCAAACTCTGAAGCCATTTGGGAAGTCCTTCCATCTGTAGAGCGTGATATGAATTTTATGTTAACTGTAAGGGATAATTCAATCTTAGGCGGAAATACGAGTTCAGATGAAATGACAGTCACAACCCAAGCAGGAAACCCTTTTTACGTTCAAACCCCACCAACTTGGCCCGCTGGCTCTATACAAATGCTTAAATGGATGAGGGCAGACACTCACTTGGCACCTATAAATGCCGAAACAGTAAGCGTCTATTTTTCTGAAGATGGTTTAGATTTTTCTACTGTATTGGCTTCTGGCATCCCTAATTCTGGCTCAGCTAGTATCACTATACCGCAAGTTGACAACACTACCAATGCAAGATTGCTGATTGAGGCTGATGAACATATTTTTTATAATGTAACTCAAGCATTTAGCATTGGTACGACGCCAGACTTTATGATACATCCAAAAGAGACCGTTAAAAACATTTGTAAACAAAATCAAATTGATTATGATTTTGAATTTGTTACTTCCAACGGATTTTCTGAACTTATCGATTTTAATATTTTAGGGCTCAATCAGCTTTCTTTTTCTGTATCCAACATAAACGCATCTTCAGAATTTACTTTAAGTCTTAATGAACTATCTCAGCTTGATCCCGGCTCATATGAATTTAAACTAGAAGCTAACTCTTCTTCTGTTACTAAAACTATTGACCTTAGTTTAATCATTGAAGATAAAGCATGTGTTTCTGCTGGAAATACGCTTTATGACACAAGCACAACAGACGTAAGCATTAGTAATGAAAATACAACATTACTGAATAATTCGAACTCTGGAAAACCTTCAGGATATTCAGATTTTAGAGATATTGAGGCGGACTTGGTAATTAACTCCGACTACGAATTGAACGTTAATGTAAATACGGATGGAAATTTTACTGTAAGAACCTTTGTTTGGATAGATTGGAATCAAAACTGCAGTTTTGACCCAGAAGAAAGCTATGATCTTGGTAGCGCAACTGATGTAGACAGAGGTCCAACTTCAAATACTCCTTTCACATTCACGGTACCAGCTAATGCAGTTTTAGGAAAAACAACCATGCGCGTAATTAGCAAATATGCATTTAACCCTTCTCAAATTCCATTTCCTTGTGAAAATGATTTTGATGGAGAAGTGGAAGATTATACTATTAACGTTCTTTCAAGCTTAAATGTAAATCAAACAACAATTCAAAATATGGCTATTTACCCAAATCCTAGTGATGGGAGGTTTAAAATTGAAATAAATACTTTGCAAAATTCTCCTATCCAGCTAACACTATTTGACCTTAAAGGGCGAACCCTAAAGCAAGAAACTCTAAATAGTTCTGGAAACTATTATGAGGACATGGATTTAAGCCACTTAGCCTCTGGAATCTACTTATTAAAATTGAATGATGGCTCTAAAAGTTTAACTAAAAAAATCATTATTAGGTAATTTAAACAAATGGGTGCTACATTGCTCGTTTATACATAACTTCATAAGAAGTATTAATGCCTAAACGGCATCAGAAGAATTATATGCTCTCAAAAAATTACCATGAACCCATTTATTCTCATTTGAAAGTTGATGCCAGTTGCCATCTATTTCATTCACAAATACTTGATTTCCTTTATAAATCTGACCAACTGTAGGAAAGGATGTGCTAGGACCAGAACGAACATTCAAACTGGTAGCAGTTACAACATAGCGTTTCACCTCAGTTGTAAATCTGCTAGAAATCCAATGCTCTCTACTTTTAGATATTTTATACCAATTGTTTTCTTCTTTATATACCCTTATAACTGCTCCAAGATGCAACGGCTCTCTATCTTTAGCTCTAGGATTAGTATAGTGAGAACCTGTTCTTACATTAAGCGCATTGGCAGTAACCATAGCGTACTTAGTAATATTAGTATCTGTTTTAGTGAAGCTTTGCCGGTTAAGGTATTTTGCTACTAAAGGTAAAAAATTGTCTTTACAATCTTGCACCTTATTTCCTCCAAAAAAAGTGTCTCCTGGACAGGTTTTGTTGCCTCCAGCACCATCATTTCTTTCCCCAAAAAAATTGAACCAATGGTGGTATACAATTGAATTGGTATGAATAGGCAGGTTGAATTTTTCACAAAAAATAGCAGTAAGACCAACGATGGATTCTTTTTGCTCTTTTGTCATCTCATCTTGGCCTGCATCAAAAAATCCAAAGTTTTCTATACAAATGGCATTTTGATTATTACCAAAAATTCCTGCCGGATTATACTCCAAAGAACGTCCTGTCAAAATAACCCCATCTGGAAAAATTGTAAAGTGCTGTCCAATATCCATCCATCCATTATTAACCGTATGATGGTGATGCATAGATTTTTGAAGCTCAAAATGATTATCCCCTTTAAAGTGATGATAGGAAGGTATGTAGGTATGATGCTGCTGAATCGCTATAACCGTTCTACCAATGCGTTTTTGAGACATCCATTGAGCAAAGGCTTCAAGAGACATTTTAATAAATCCGTATTTGGTTTCTAGATGCATATATCTTGAGTTTGGAAGCAATAATCATCTTTTTTAAATAGGACAAGGAACAAAATTTATTCAAACAAGTTTAGTAAATCCTTCAACTTGATCATCTAAAGTTGATCTCTGGATTATTTTTGCTATTTAAATTTTCAAATCTGAATTATCGACAAGCAATTTACTAAAATAATTCAATTTAAAAAATTGAAAATCAACATAATAAACATATTATAAGATGGTTTATTTTTGTGGATTGAGTTTTAAAACAGTAAATCATTAACTTTGAAGTTGCTACTGAACTTTATTGTTTTAATAGTTTCACTATTTTTTGATGATCTTTACCCTTGAGCTTCAATATATATAGTCCACTTTTGAGCTGATCTAGTTGTAGCATTTGATTCTCAACTTTTCCTTTTTGAAGTCTTAGCCCATCAGAAGAAAAAATTTCAAAACTAAGAGGTTGACTCACCTTGCTTAAATACACAGAACTTGTAAAGGGATTGGGATAAACTGAAAGATTTTTTAATTGAACAGCATCATTTGAAAGTGTTGGGCCTACTTCAAACACAACTGCCAAATTAATGGTGGTATCCATTTGAATAGTAATAGGATTAGTCATAAACTCTTCTCCATCAATCACAAATTTATCAAATACATAACCTTCTGCTGGTATAGCTTCAACTGTGATTTCTTCTCCCACTTCAAAAGCAGTTTCACTATCATATTCTGGAGATATGCTACCTTCTCCAAGGATTTCTACAAGTAGAAAAGCTTCTGTGGGTTCAGGTTCTGCATTAAAATCAAACACTCTCACTAAGCCTTTGTCATTTCCACTTTGATTGAATAAAGGCGACCCGACAGCAAGTTTACTTCCGTCATCTGAAAGAGAAACGCTTCTGCCAGTAGAGTCTCCGGCATTTTCAGCTTCAATATCGTTTCCTAATGGATTCCAGTTATTAGCTGTGTATTCATAAACTTTAGCTACATTTCGGCTTGGTATCCCTACTGCTAAAATATGCCCTGTTGCTGATAGTGAAACACTTCCAGGAAAAACATCTAGCTCAATATCCTCTCCTTTTTTATTCCACATATTATTATCTTGTTGATACACTCTTGTTTTACCAAGATTGAATCCATCTTCGTTATAAGATAAACCTAAAGCAACGGTGGACCCATCATTAGACAAACTGATGGTATACCCTAACTCTTCGTTACTTGCTTCTGGCAAAATTGTATTTCCTTGCTTCTCCCACGTTCCATTTACATTTTCATATATTTTCACTTTATTACCATTTCCAGCACCACTTCCACCAGCTCCAAGAGCCACTCTAGACCCATCACCAGATATGGATAA
>PXBV01000004.1 GCA_003565575.1 Psychroflexus sp.
CTGTCCCCAAATCCGGTATAAAAAAATTGAACTCCTTCACCTGGTTTCTGCTCAAAAATCTCTTTAATTGCATTTTCAGTGATTTCTTGAACTTTTGGTAAATCACTTTCGTAACCAACGCCACAATCAATCATAATTCTACCGCGTGGTGTTCTACTAAAATTTTTAAAAGGAGAATCTACAATTTTTGAATTAGGAATTACAACTAAGTTGAAATCTGCAGTTTGAATAATCACACTTCTCAAATTGATATCTACAACATAACCGCTAAAGTCATTAGTTTCAATCCAATCACCAATCTGGAGCTTTGGTATAAAGCTTATTATAACTCCTGCAAATGTATTATGAAGAGTACCTTGTAAAGCAAAACCAACCGCTAAACCAACGACACCAGCCGCTCCAAGCACCGATGTTAAAACTGTATCTAAATTGAGAACAGCGAGGGCTGAAAATACACCTAAGGATATAACAATTAGTTTAAAAACTTTAACAGATACAGTTCTGATAGAATCTTGTGCGTTACTTTTTTCAAAAAGTTTATTGACTATTTTGCTTGAGTATTTAGCAAAAATGATGAAAAGCAAAAAAATAAAAACAGCCAAAACAAAATTGGGTAGATTCAATACAATAGAATCTACCCAATCATAAATTTTTGAAGTTAGCTCAGACCAAGATTGCTCGGTCTTATCAACCATTTCAGTTTGTGTCATAATTCAAATAAAATTAAGAATGCTGTTTTTCTTCTATTTTCATGATCCAAGCATCTAGCATCCAACTCATTTTCTCTAACTCTTGTATGTAAGCACCAATTAAATCAATAGTACCTTCATCATTATTTGAATCAGCAACATTTACAACTTTTCTCATCTGAGAAATTATCTTACCATGATCAGTTAATAGTGTGCTTACCATCTCAAAATCTTCCATATTAGATGGAGACTCAGAAAGGTTTGAAAGTGATAAATAGTCCGTAAAGTTACTTTCAGGTTGAAATCTTAGCGTTAGAATTCGCTCTGCAATTTCATCAATTTTAACTTTTGCATCATCATACATTTCTTCAAATTGCTCGTGCAAATCAAAGAAATTATGTCCTATAATATTCCAATAAAAGTTTCTTAATTTTTGATAGTACAAATGGTAATCAGCCAAGAGAACATTTAGCTCTCTTACTGTATGTTTTGTTTTACTAATATCTAAATTTAAGTAACTCATAAAAATAATTTTTGTTTTAAGATTAAACTTCGCTTAAGCGTTTTTTCTATCGGTAAGCTTCATGCTCCATGCATCCAACATCCAACTAGTTTTTTCCAGTTCTCGAATGTAAGCACCAACCAAATCTATAGTACCTTCATCACCATTAGCGTTTGCAACTTCAACTACTTTTCGCATTTGTTTAATAATAGTTCCATGATCAGAAAGTAAATCACTCACCATTTCAGTATCAGCTTTATCTTCAGATGATTCCTTAATATTTGATAGTTTCAAATAGGTTGTAAAGTTGCTTTCTGGTTGGAATCTAAGTGTTAATATACGCTCTGCAATTTCGTCAATTTTAAGTTTTGCATCATCGTACATCACTTCAAATTGTTCATGTAGGTCAAAAAAATTATGTCCTACAATATTCCAATGAAAGTTTCTTAATTTTTGGTAATATAAGTGATAATCAGACAATAAAATATTTAATTCTTTAACTGTCTCACCTGTTTTTGATTTATCTAAATTTAAGTAGCTCATTATTATTTAATATTTAATTTATTTATTAATTCTTCAGATATTTGACCTCCAGATTTGCCGTAACCATCCACTAAAACACCTTTGGTTCCATCTGATGTTTTTATGGCATATAATATTGAATTATCGGAAGGATTGGCATTGCCTTCAAATCTAAAGTAATGCTCAACCTCAAAATCTTTAGCCGAATATTTTGAATTTTTATTCTTGTTTTCAAGAAAAGTATCTAAAAGATTAAAGTCTTCAACAAATCCTTTATCTCTTAACGCATTCATAGTTTCTGATAATGTATCTTTTTTTCTCATATAATTATTTTCTTTAAAATAAAGATATAAAGCAGACTTATCAAAGAAATAGGGGTATTTAGCCTTAATTTAACTATCAGTTTTTCTTATTTTTATTTTTAGTATAATAGAATATGCCTAACGGAAATGATAGCAATAAAAATATGAACTGTCTAGTTACGATGCCATAAAGTGTTATTAAGGCTGCAATAACATATATCCAAGTCAGTTTAGTTATTTTCATTGCTAGTAATAAATTACGTCTTTAATTTTCTAAACAAAATTATGACTCTTTGTTTGCTGTTTTTTGTACTTCTATGGATAACTCTTTGGTATTATCATCGTAATCCATAAAGAGTGTATCTCCTTCAACAATGGAAGAATTGATAATTTTTTCTGCAAGCGCATCTTCAATGTATTTTTGAATAGCTCTGTTTAGAGGTCTTGCACCGTATTGTTTATCAAAGCCTTTTTCTGCTATAAAATCTTTTGCAGATTCACTCAAAGTAAAATTGTAGCCCACATCTTTAATTCTTGCATAAAGCTTTTCTAACTCAATATTAATAATCTTTTTGATATCATCTATTTCTAGTGCGTTAAAGATAATAACGTCATCTACTCGATTTAAGAATTCAGGAGCAAAAGCTTTTTTCAAAGCGCCTTCTATGACTTTTTTGGTATTTTCATCTTCTTGTTTCTTTTGAGATTGTGTACCAAAACCAACACCTGTGCCAAAATCTTTCAGCTTTCTAGCACCAATGTTGGAAGTCATTATAATGATGGTATTTCTAAAGTCTACTTTTCTTCCGAGACTATCTGTTAAATGTCCATCATCTAAAACTTGTAAAAGCATATTGAACACATCTGGGTGTGCTTTTTCTACTTCGTCAAGCAAGATTACAGCATAAGGTTTACGCCTTACTTTCTCTGTAAGTTGACCACCTTCTTCATAACCAATGTATCCTGGGGGCGCACCAATGAGTCTAGATACAGCAAATTTTTCCATATATTCACTCATATCAAGTCTGATAAGTGCATCATCATTATCAAATAGTTCTTTTGCTAAAATTTTGGCAAGTTGAGTTTTACCAACTCCTGTTTGACCTAAGAATATAAACGAACCAATTGGACGGTTTGGGTCTTTAAGACCAGCTCTGTTTCTTTGGATTGCTTTCACAATTTTGGTAACAGCTTCACTTTGTCCAATAACTTTGTTTTTGATGGTATTTGGCAACTCAGCTAATTTATTACCTTCCGTTTTAGCTATTCGTGTTACTGGAATGCCAGACATCATAGAAACCACATCTGCAATGTGATCTTCCGTTACTGTTTCTTTATTTTCTTTTGAATCTTTTTCCCATTCTTCTTGAGCAATCTGTAAATCATTTTCTATGCGCTTTTCATCATCTCTCAGTTTTGCAGCCTCTTCATATTTTTGTTTTTTGACTACAGAATTTTTTTCTTCTCTAATGTCTTCAAGTTCTTTTTCAAGTTCTAATATTCGTTTGGGTACATTTATATTAGTAATATGAACTCTACTTCCAGCTTCATCAAGTGCGTCAATAGCTTTGTCTGGCAGAAATCTATCCGTCATGTATCTATTGGTCAAAGTAACACAAGATTTGATAGCTTCTTCGGTGTAAATCACATTATGATGATCTTCATACTTGTTTTTAATGTTATGAAGAATTTCTATGGTTTCATCAATTGAAGTTGGTTCCACAATAATTTTCTGAAACCTTCTCTCCAAAGCCCCATCCTTTTCTATGTGTTGTCTATATTCATCTAGAGTAGTAGCACCAATACATTGAATTTCACCTCTAGCTAATGCAGGCTTAAACATGTTACTAGCATCTAAACTACCTGTTGCGCCTCCAGCACCTACAATGGTATGAATTTCATCTATAAAAAGAATAATGTCATCATTCTTTTCAAGCTCATTCATTACAGCTTTCATGCGTTCTTCAAATTGTCCTCTATATTTTGTACCAGCAACTAAGCTTGCAAGGTCTAGAGTTACCAAACGCTTGTCATAAAGGATTCTTGATACTTTACGTTGTACTATTCTGAGCGCGAGTCCTTCAGCAATAGCACTTTTACCAACGCCAGGCTCTCCAATTAAAAGTGGGTTATTTTTCTTTCTTCTACTTAAAATTTGAGATACTCTTTCAATTTCTTTTTCACGACCAACCACTGGGTCCAATTTATCCTCTTGAGCCATTTCTGTAAGGTCTCTCCCAAAATTATCTAACACTGGGGTTTTAGATTTCTTGGTAGTACTCCCCTTGGTATTGCCAGAAGACCCCAAAGATTCACGACCAGAATCTCCAGTAGATGATGTATCCTCTGGATATGCATCCGTTGGTGTATCAAGGTAATCACCATCTTGTGTGATCATAGCTTTAAATTCCTCTTTTACATTGTCATAATCCACTTTCAACTTATTTAAAAGTTTAGTTGTAGGGTCATTTTCATTTCTTAAGATACAGAGCAAAAGATGCGCAGTATTGATAGAAGAGCTTTGAAACAATTTAGCCTCTAAAAATGTTGTTTTAAGAGCTCTTTCAGCTTGTCTTGTTAAATGCAAGTTTTTCTTTTCTTGAGAAATATCAGTATTGGCATGGTCTGAAGGATTAAGAATTTCTACTTTTCTCCTCAACAACTCCAGGTCCACATTCATAGCATCTAAAATATTAATGGCTTTACCAGTGCCATCGCGAAGCAAACCTAACATTAGGTGTTCAGTCCCTATAAAATCGTGACCTAGGCGCAAAGCTTCTTCTTTACTGTAAGCGATTACTTCTTTTACTTTAGGTGAAAAATTATCATCCATAGTCTTTATATTTGTTAGACATTACTCAAAAATAATACCTTATTCTTGATATATACCATTTCATTAGTGAAAATCTTATTAAATATAGTTTTTAAAAAATCTATCTTTTAGACTAAATCAATCTTTAAGGATATAATAGGTTTTGTATATTTGCTTGTTAGCAATTATTAATTGTTTTCAAAAAGAATAAATTTTAACGTATTAATTTAAACTGACATAAATGGCGAACGGTGAACAGCTAATACCGATTAATATTGAAAATGAAATGAAAACAGCCTACATTGATTATTCAATGTCGGTTATCGTTTCTAGAGCCCTTCCAGACGTAAGAGACGGGTTAAAACCTGTCCATAGAAGAGTTCTTTTTGGCATGCAAGAACTTGGCGTTTACTCCAATAAGCCTCACAAGAAATCCGCAAGAATTGTTGGAGAAGTTTTAGGTAAATATCATCCACATGGAGATACATCAGTTTATGACGCTATGGTAAGAATGGCTCAAGAATGGAGCATGCGTTATCAACTGGTAGATGGACAGGGTAATTTTGGTTCTGTAGATGGAGATAGCCCAGCGGCCATGAGGTATACTGAAGCAAGAATGAAAAAAATAAGTGAAGAATTACTTGCAGACCTTGATAAAGAAACTGTAGACTTCACTTTAAATTTTGATGATACGCTGGAAGAACCTTCTGTCTTACCCACACGTGTGCCTAACTTACTTGTAAATGGAGCAAGTGGTATTGCTGTAGGTATGGCTACCAATATGCCTCCACACAACCTTACCGAAGTTGTAGATGGTGTTTGTGCCTACATAGACAACAAGGCTATTGAAATAGAAGAATTGATGACTCACATCAAAGCACCAGATTTTCCAACTGGCGGAATTATTTACGGTTACGAAGGAGTTAAGGATGCCTTTATGACAGGGAGAGGAAGAGTTGTCATGCGGGCTAAGGCTGAAGTAGAAGAAGTAAAAGGTCGAGAATGCATCATTGTGACGGAAATTCCCTACCAAGTGAATAAGGCAGATATGATTAAAAAGACTGCCGACTTAGTCAATGAAAAAAAGATAGAAGGAATTTCTTTAATAAGAGACGAATCAGACAGAAACGGTATGCGCATCGTTTATATTTTAAAGAAAGATGCTTTACCGAATGTTGTTTTGAATACGCTTTATAAGCATACAGCCTTGCAGTCTACCTTTAGTGTTAATAACATAGCACTTGTAAAAGGCAGACCACAAATGCTAAACCTCAAGGACATTATCTATAATTTTGTTGAGCATAGGCACGAGGTGGTCATAAGAAGAACAAAGTATCTTCTTAGAAAAGCAGAAGAACGAGCTCATATTTTAGAAGGTCTTATTATAGCTTCAGATCATATTGATGAAGTTATTGCACTCATAAGAAGTTCTCAAAATGCTGATGAAGCAAGAGAAAAGCTGATAGAACGCTTCAAGCTGACTGAAATTCAAGCTAAAGCTATCGTAGAAATGCGATTGAGACAGCTTACGGGTCTAGAACAAGACAAGCTGAGAAGTGAATACGAAGAATTGATGAAAACCATTGAGGATTTGAAAGATATTCTTGCTAATGAAGATAGAAGAATGCAAATCATCAAAGATGAGCTCATAGAAATAAAAGATAAATATGGTGATGCACGCCGCTCTGAAATCAATATGATTGGTGGAGATTTCAGCATGGAAGATATGATTCCAAATGAAAGTGTTGTCCTTACTATCTCTCATGCTGGATACATTAAAAGAACACCTCTTAAAGAGTATAAGACTCAAAATAGAGGAGGAGTTGGACAAAAAGCATCTACCACAAGAGATGAAGACTTTTTAGAATATATTTTCTCCGGAACCAATCATCAATACATTTTATTCTTTACCCAAAAAGGAAAATGTTTCTGGATGCGCGTATTTGAAATCCCTGAAGGAAGTAAAACAAGCAAGGGAAGAGCTATTCAAAATTTAATGAATCTTGACGCAGATGACAGGATAAATGCTTTTATTTTGGTTGAAAATTTGTCTGATGATGAGTATATCAATAACCACTACGTTTTGATGGTTACTAAAAAAGGACAGGTTAAAAAAACTGTTTTAGAACAGTATTCAAGACCAAGGGTTAATGGTATCAACGCAATCACAATTAAAGAAGGAGATGAATTATTATCTGCCGTTCTTACAGATGGAAAAAGTCAAGTAATGCTTGGATTACGTAGCGGTAAAGCTTTGAGGTTTGAAGAAATCCTCATTAGATCTATGGGAAGAGGTGCTGCTGGAGTAAGAGGAATTACACTTGCATCAGAGCAAGACGAAGTAATTGGCATGATTTGTGTGAAAAATCCACAAGATGAAACAGTTTTAGTGGTTTCAGAAAAAGGTTACGGTAAGAGAACCTTTATAGATGACGTAGATGGAGAGCCAGTCTATAGAATAACCAATCGTGGCGGTAAAGGGGTTAAAACCATTTCCATTTCTGAAAAAACAGGCGAGTTGGTAGCTTTGAAGACTGTTCATGATGAAGATGATTTAATGATCATTAAAAAATCTGGAGTAGCCATCAGAATGTCTGTTTCTGACATTAGAACTATGGGAAGGTCAACTCAAGGCGTAAGATTGATTTCCCTCAAAGGTGATGATGAAATAGCTGCAGTTGCTAAAATCGTAAACGAAGACGAAGATGATTCTAAAACTGAAGATATTTCACAGGAAGATAACAACACAACTACTAAAGAATAACCTCAATTATTAATTTAAATAAATAAAATAAGAACATGAAAAAGTCAATTGTAACACTAGCTTTAATAAGTATTACAAGTTTAGGGTTTTCCCAAAGAGGAGAAATCAAAAGTGCAGAAAAAGCAATAGATAAAGAAGATTTTGATGAAGCTTTAGCCGAACTTAACAAAGCTGAAGCTGAACTTGAAGGCGAAAAAGAAAAATGGGTTGTTCGCTATCATTTGGCAAAAGCTAAAGTATATGGTAATAAAGCTGCAAATCAGTCTAATGACAATATGTTAGACGATTTGAATACCTCTTTGGAATCTTTAGATAAAGTATTTGATTTAGATGAAGGTAACCAAGATGCCTTAAGCTATCAAGCTCAAGTAAGACAAAATATGGTGCAAACTGCTATTGATGGGCAAAATGATGGAAATTTTGAAATAGCACAAAAACTACTTTATAAAACTTATCAGCTTGATAAAAACGATACTGTGATGCTTTATTACGCAGCATCAGCAGCCGTTAATGGGCAAATGTATGATGAAGCTTTAGAACAATATCAGGAATTATTAGACTTAGGTTTTGATGGTTCTACTACACAGTTTGTAGCAACTAATAAGGAAACTGGAGAAGAAGAAGTTTTTGAAAGCGAAAGTATGAGAGATGTAGCTGTGAAAAGTGGTGAATTTGAAAACCCTGATAAAAACAAAACTCCAAGATTGACCGGTGAAATCGCTAAAAATGTATCTTTAATTTATATCCAGCAAGACAGAGCTGAGGAGGCCCTACAAGCTATTGAAAGAGCAAAAAAAGAGAACCCAGGAGACATTGATATAAAGCAAGCTGAAGCTGATTTATATTACAGATTAGGAAAAGTAGATAAGTATAACGAAGTGATGAAAGAAGTAGTTGAATTGGATCCAGAAAATCCTTCACTTTATTATAATCTTGGTGTAGCTTCTGAAGAACTTGGAGACAAAGATTCTGCAAGAGAATACTATTTAAAAGCAGCAGAGTTAGATGAGGAAATGGTAAATGCTTATATTAACCTTGCAGCGCTTACGCTAAGTGAGGAAAGAGAGATTGTAGAAGAGATGAATAACCTTGGTAACTCTAAAGCTGACAACAAAAAATATCAAGAACTAAATGAAAAGAAAAAGCAGTTTTATATTGATGCTTTGCCTTATCTTGAGAAAGCTACAGAGCTAGACCCTACCAATATGAATGCACTTCAAACCCGATTAAACATTTATTACCAAGTTGGTGAAGATGAAAAGGCTGAGGAACTTCAGAAGAAAATTAAAGAATTAAGAGAATAAATTACTTTTGCTTATATCCAACAAAAAAAGGCTGTCTTATTCAAGACAGCCTTTTTTTGTTAGCTTCTAACTTTTAGGGTAATTTAGCATCTTTTGAGTCGGGTTCTTGTAACTTCATTAAATCATTAATACCAACAACTTCAATTATTTTATTACCCCTCACGGCAATGGAGTGTAATAAAACTTGAGGATCTCTTACTAGAATTTTTAAAGCTTGGTTTTCATCTAAAGATGGATTATCACTCAAGGTTTTCTTTATAAATTCATGTTCTTTATTGATAAGATCTGATGGCTTTTTTCCCAATAGAGTTGCTATTTCAGCCCATTGGGTTTCTGTTAATTTAACCTCTGCAAGGTTAATTAAGACCTTTTCTGCTTTTGAAGCTTCTGCTACTGCAATGCTTTGTCTTGCAATTCTATTATCTGGATGATAATAAAGTTTTATTTCATTTTCACTTTTTGCTATTACTCCCATGTTATTTTTACTCATATTAATATTAATTTGCTACAAATTACTGATAATTCTGAAGGTTCAGAAAGATTTAATAATATTTTGAGATTTAAAAAACATTAAATTTTCGAACTTACAACAAATTTTATTATCGATGCAAAATCAAAAGATAGCCATTGTTGGTGCAGGAATTAGTGGGTTAATTGCTGCAATAAATCTAGAAGAAGCTGGTTTTCAACCAACAGTATTTGAGGCAACAGATCGAGTAGGAGGGCGGGTTAAGACAGACTATAGAGATGGTTATCATTTTGACCATGGCTTTCAAGTTTTACTTACTCAATATCCAGCTGCAAAAAAATATTTGGATTATGAGCTTCTTGAATTAGAAGAGTTTGATCCAGGAGCTATTATTTTTAAAAATGGTAAACCAAATAAAATAGGAGATCCTTTACGAAAACTTAATTTATTATTTCCAACGCTTTTTTCATCAATTGGAACTATTTCTGATAAATTGAAAATTTTGAAACTTAATAGAGAACTCAAGAAAAAATCTTTTGATACTATATTCTTGGCTGAGGAAAAGCCTACGCATCAATACCTTAAAGATTATGGATTTTCTAAGCAAATCATTCAAAACTTTTTCAAACCTTTTTTCTCTGGGATATTTCTTGAACATGAATTAAAAACCTCTTCAAGAAAATTTGAGTTTGTTTATAAAATGTTTGGAGAGGGTAGTGCTGCTATTCCTAAAAAAGGAATTCAAACCATTGCAAATCAATTAAAAGCAAAGCTAAAACATACTGAATTTAATTTTAATACTCCTGTAAAATCAATTAAAGACCAAGAGCTAACTTTAAAAGACGGTGCTGTAAAAAAGTTCGATTTTGTGATTATTGCAACGGAGGCCTCTCATTTAATTTCAAATTTAAACAATCAGCATACCTTATGGAAAAGTGTTGATAATTATTATTTAAGTGTTAAGCAAAGACTTTTTAAAGAACCTATGATTGGTCTTATAGCTGATGAAGCAGCCTTAGTAAATAATTTTTATTATGTTTCAAAACCAAATGCGAATGAACATTTGCTTTCAATAAGTATTGTAAAACCTCATGATTTATCAAGAAATCAAATCAAAGAACGCATTAAGGAAGACTTAGCAAAATATGTTGGTATCAACATCATAAACTTTATCCAAGACTATCACATTGAAAAAGCTTTACCCATTATGCAATCTGTCAATTATATGCTTCCAAAGTCTGAAACTCAACTTAAAGATCAAATTTTTCTTGCTGGAGATCATCTAGCTAATGGTTCTTTAAATGCAGCCATGCTGAATGGTGAATCTGCTGCACAAGCTATCATTTCTAAAGTAAAAGATGGAGTCATAAATTTAAATTGAGTAAGA
>PXBV01000056.1 GCA_003565575.1 Psychroflexus sp.
ACTTTAATAACTGGCAAACAGAGTATCCTGGGGATTGGAAAGGAATTGTATGGTTTTCTAGTACTTTGTTTGGCTTACGTGATAATACCATCTTTAGGTTGGAGAACGGAACAGCAACACCGTTTAATGTTGTTGGTGCGGATGTGACAGGCTTTAATGTGAGTGGAGAACAACTTGTGGTAACCGCGTCTAACCAAGTTTTAGCTTACAATTCTAGCTTAAATCTTGAAGCATTTTTTAGTCAAATTCAAGATGGAAGTTTCAACATCAACTCATCAGTAACAAGCAATGGGATGTATTTTCTTGGCCATAGGACTCTTGGACTATTGCGCTTCAATTCCAGTAACGCTCAAATGTATTCTACTATAAGCCCAGACGGTCCGTTGTTTAATAGGGTGTTTAGTTTAACAGTAACACCAACAGATCTATGGGTTACTTTTGGAGAATATGACCAATTTTACAACCCCTTTTCTGGTGGAATCAACCGAAGAGGCTTAAGTCGGTTTACCCCAGAAGGCTGGCTAAATATAGAAGTAGAGGATCTTAATAATGCTGGAGTGCTTTCTCATGTTACTGTAGACCCTCAAAACCCAGAACGTGTGTTTGTAAGTAGTTTTTTTGACGGCCTATTGGAATTACAAAATAATAGTTTAGTAGAACAATACAACGCTTTCAATAGTAACATTGAAGGTGTTCCGTCTAATATTAACGACAATAGAATTGGAACCAGTGCTTTTGATAACCAAGGGAATTTATATTTTTCAAATTCCTTGACTGAGCATCATATAAAAAGACGTAATTCTGATGGGAGTTTTTTTACGCCAGACACCTCAGAAGGGCTTTCAAACCCTACAGAAGTCCATTCTGCAAATCTTGTTGTAGATGGGAATAATAATGTGTTTTTAGGAACTTTAAGAGAGGGCGTTATTGCTTACAATAGCTCCACCAATACTGCAAGAGCTATAGATAGCAACATTCAAGGTGTGGATTATCCAGATGTATTTAATGCTAATCCTAATATCACTGCTTTAGCTTTAGATCAAAATTCACGTTTATGGATAGGTACCCAGGCTGGCGTAAGACTTATGCCTAATCCTACTTCTATTTTTCAGCAAAATGCATTTGTAAGTGTATCTCCAATTATAATTGAAGACGTAGATGGCTTACCTCAGGAGTTGCTTTTTGAACAATTTATTACTGATATTGCTGTGGATGGAGCTAATAACAAATGGATTGCAACTGCAGATTCTGGGGTCTTTCAAGTGTCCCCAAATGGCAGAAACATTTTAAATATTTTCAATGAAAACAATTCTCCTTTACCTACCAATAGTGTGAGAAGTGTGGTTGTTAACCCATCCAATGGTGAGGTGTTTTTTGGCACGACTAATGGCTTGTTATCCTATTCTAGCTTCATCACCACTGGAAATGAGGACTTAAGCAACTTAAGAGCTTTTCCAAATCCAGTTAGACCCAACTATAACGGACTTGTTACCATAGATGGCTTAACTGACGGTGCTAATGTGAAAATTACAGACATTACGGGCAACCTGGTTCATGAAGAGTTTGTAAGAGGGGGAAGCATACAATGGGACACTAGAGCCTTTGGAAGGCATAAAGTTGCATCTGGAGTTTATCTTATAGTAGTTACTGGAGAAGACCAACTTGAAACTAATGTTGGAAAACTTATGATTGTTCGGTAATGCAAATTAAAACTAAAGCTATTGTTATTTCTACACTCAAGTACGGAGAGGCCGATGTTATTGCTAAGTGTTTTACACAAGAAAAAGGTTTGGTATCTTACATGCTGAAAGGTATACGTAAATCTAAACGAGCAAAACTGAGAATGTCTATGTTTCAGCAGCTTTCTCTTATTGAAATTGAAGCTTTCCATAAAGAAAATAAGAATCTACAATACCTCAGGGAAGTTAAACTGTACAATCCGTATCAAAACTTGCAATCCAACGTTTATAAATCTAGCATGGTGATGTTTATCTCTGAAGTTATAAAAAACTGTATACAAGAAGAAGAGAAGAACGAAGCTTTATTTCAGTTTTTAAACGACAGCTGCATCTATCTAGACAAAGCGGAACATTTTAAAAATTTCCATCTTCACTTCATAGTGAAGCTCACCAAGTATTTAGGTTTTTACCCAGACAATCAAAGTAAAGACTTTCCTTATTTTGATATGCAAAATGGTGTTTTTCAACTAAAGGAATATAGTTCTTATTCTTTTAACGATTCAAATTCAGCATTATTAAAACTATTGATGTCTAGTGAATATTATGATGATTCACAAGACATTAGCCTTAATCAAGACCGAAGGAAACACTTTTTAGATTTTATGATGTTGTATTTTGAAATGCAACTTCAAGGCTTTAAGAAGCCAAAATCTCTAGAAGTTCTTCAACAGATATTTTAACTACAAGCCTCTTTCTTTCTGAATCCGCTCATAAGCTTCCTGTACTTTATTGAATTTCTCTTGAGCTCCTTTTTGATATGCCTCATCCATGTGTTGTAGCTTGTCTGGATGATATTTTTTGGCCATTGTACGGTAAGCTTTTTTTACATCAGAATCACTGGCAGATTTTTCTATTTCTAAAATTTTGTACGCATCATCTGCAGACTTAAAAAACATAGCCTTAATGCTTTCATAATCTGAAGATGCAAGCCGTAAATTTTGAGAAATTTGAAGTAATACCTTGAGTTCAGAATCTGATACGTGACCATCAGCATTAGAAATATTGAAAAGGAAATGTAGTATTTGAAGCCTCACTTCATAACGAACCCTTGGTCTTAGGTAGTTGCAAATATTTTCAACAGAAATCTCTCTGTTTTTGATAACTTCATTAAAAGTCCTAAAGGTAGCATTTGCTCTTTCTTTACCGTAAGCTTGTACAAAATACATTCTTACATAATCCATTTCCTGCTGAGTTACTTTGCCATCAGCTTTGATAACTAATGAGGAAAGTGAAAGCAGGTTAAGCTCAAAATCTCCAGGAGAAACTTGGCTTTGTTGTTCTTGGAACATTCTGCCAAAGCCACCACCAGCTCTGGAGGGTGACCCGCCAAACACTCTATCCAGAATAGATCCAAGAATAAAACCTAAAATAGCGCCACCAAAACGCCCATAAAAAAAACCAAGAATGGCAAAAATCCACTTCAAACTTCTCTAATTTAGATTGCAAATATAAAGGCATGAGTTGTTATATTTAAGAAATATGAAGGTTTTTAAGACATATTAAACGATGTGGCACACAAATTAAATGATTGTGTTAAGACTCTAAAAAATAAAATACATTTTTTATACATTTGTATTTATATTTAGTTTAAATAAAAATCAAGACATATGTATCCACCAGAATTAGTAAAACCAATGCAAGAAGAATTAACAACAGTTGGTTTTGATGAATTAAAAAGTAAAGCAGATGTAGATGTGGCTTTAGCAAAACAAGGCACTACCCTTGTAGTAGTCAATTCTGTTTGTGGCTGTGCAGCAGCAAATGCAAGACCAGGAGCCATACAATCTCTTCAAAATTCAAAAAAACCAGATCATTTGGTTACGGTTTTTGCTGGAGTTGATAGAGAGGCGACAGATGAAGCAAGATCTAGAATGGTTCCGTTTCCTCCTAGCTCACCATCTATGGCCCTTTTTAAAGACGGAGAGTTGGTTCATATGCTAGAAAGACATCATATAGAAGGAAGACCTGCAGAAATGATAGCAGATAATTTAATGGACGCTTACAACGAGCACTGCTAAAAACCGAACATAGAAAAAGCCGCTTTTTCCTGAGAAAGCGGCTTTTTTTGTGTTTAATATGTAAGTAAATTTTGAATTTTTGAGTAAATTGTCATCTAGATCAAGTTCTAAAGATGAAAAAAATTTTATTGTACCCTCTTTCTGTAGTTTTCTACCTTTTTTTTGGATTAACATTACTTATTTTTCACCTTTTACAATGGTTATCCTATAACCTATCAGGCTATCAAGCCCACAAAAAAAGCGTTGATTATTTTAATTTTTTCTTGCTAAGGTGTCTTAATTTAGTTGGAACACGTTTTCAATTTAAGAATCAATTTTCTTTTGATAAAAACAGACCTCACATTATTGTGTCCAACCACCAGAGTATGTTTGACATTCCGCCTATTATCTGGTACATGAGAAGGCTTCACCCAAAGTTTATAAGTAAAAAAGAATTGGCTAAAGGTATTCCTGGTATTTCTTTTAACTTAAGACATGGCGGATCAGTTTTGATTGATAGAAAAGATGCTAAGCAAGCGCTTACACAGATTAAGAAATTAGGCAATTATATTTCTGAAACTAAGAGAGCAGCTGTTATCTTTCCAGAAGGAACACGAAGCAGGACTGGAGTTCCAAAAGACTTTGCTTACAACGGACTTAGAACATTATTTGAAGCTTGTCCTGAGGCTGTAGTTGTACCTGTTTGTGTCAATAATTCATGGAAGCTCCAGCAGCACGGTATGTTTCCTCTTGGAGTAGGTGCATTGCTTAAACTGGAAGTTCTTCCACCACTTGAAGTGAAAGATTTTGAAATTCCTGAATTGATACAAATCCTCCAAAACACTATTACAGATCGTGTAGAAATTAATCAATAATCATATGACCAAAAAGGAGGTAATTAATAACACTAAATCCTTTGTGCAAAAGACCTTAAAGGATGCTGAAGCTGGTCATGATTGGTTTCATGTCTTGAGGGTTTACAATAATGCTATGTCTATTTTGTCTAATGAAACTGCTGATGAATTTGTTGTAGCATTAGCTGCTTTACTTCATGATATTGCAGATTCCAAGTTTCATAATGGCAATGAAGATATAGGGCCGCAGGTAGCAAAGTCTTTTTTAGAAATCCAAAGTGTTGATGAAGCTGTCTTAAGCCACGTTATCGCTATAATTAAAAATGTATCTTATAAAGGTGGATATACAGCTTCAAGTTTTCATTCCAAAGAGCTGGAAATTGTACAAGATGCTGATAGACTTGATGCTATTGGCGCTATAGGAATAGCCCGTACTTTTAATTTTGGAGGTTATAAAAACAACCCCATTTATGATCCTCAAATTTCCCCTAATCCTAATCAGTCAAAAGAAGAATATAAGAAATCAAAGTCTACAACTATTAATCATTTTTATGAAAAACTTCTTCTGCTTAAAGACAAAATGAATACGACTACCGCTCAAAAACTAGCAGAAGACCGTCATGAGTTTATGCTTGATTATTTAAATCAATTTTATAAAGAGTGGAACGGTGAATTATAATGCAGATGAATGTATATAATTAAGTTATAAATCCAAGAATTAATTTAATATATCATAATTAGTCAGAGCTTTGCCTAGTCTATACATAGCAGGTCAAAAAGTTATAAGTAGTGTTAAATTATGCAAAACTAATGCTTACATTTGTTAGTGATCATATCAAAAATTTAAAATGACTACCAAACAACCTTACCAAAGAGAACTTTTTGGTCACCCTGCTGGCTTATATATTTTATTTTTCACTGAACTATGGGAGCGTTTTTCATATTACGGTATGCGCGCCATACTCACACTGTATATGCTAGCCAAAGTAAGTTCAGATAACCCAGGATTAGGTTGGGAGGAAGGTAAAGCCTTGGCTACCTACGGCTGGTACACCATGTTGGTTTATGTAGTTTCTATACCAGGCGGAATTCTTGCAGATAAAATACTGGGGCAAAAGCAATCTGTTATGATTGGTGGTTGGCTTTTGGTAGCTGGTCATGGTGTGCTATCTATAGAACAAGATTGGGCGTTTTTTGGAGGTCTATTACTCATCGTTCTTGGCGTAGGTATGCTTAAGCCAAATATTTCTACAATGGTTGGAGGCTTATACAAAGAAGGAGACCCTAGGCGTGACAAAGGGTTTTCTATATTTTATATTGGTATAAATGTAGGAGCCGCGGTTGCTGCTATCTTGGTAGGTTTGGTTGCCAAAGAATATGGCTGGCATTATGGATTTGGACTTGCTGCCATAGGGATGGTACTAGGGCAGTTGGTATATATTTTTGGACAAAAGTACCTTACTCACGTTGGTAATAAACCAAGTAGTTTACTAGCTGAAAATGAAACATCTGTATCCATAAAAGAGATATTTCAAAACATGCTATCTACCAGAAAATCTCTGGCAGTACTTATCCTTTTAGTGGTTTTGTCTTTCATCATTCCTTTACAATACATGGAAACAGAAGTAACAGCATACATCATTTTCTTTATATTTCTCTCCTTTGTTGTTGGTTTTATGATGACGGTTTATGAGGATTTGCACGGAAAAATAGAAAAGGATAGATTTATAGTTTTGCTTCTCTCGTTTTTAATAGTAATTGTTTTTTGGGGAGCTTTTGAACAGGCTGGAGGCTTGTTAAATATTTATGCTGAACAGAAAACAGGTAGATTTCTTCCAGCTTTTGATTATACTATTCCAGCAGCTTTCTTTCAATCGCTTAACCCATCTTACATTATTATTTTTGGTATTCCTGTTGCTGGCTTTTGGGCTTGGGTGAAACGAAGAGGAAAGGAAGCTTCCTCTATTTTCAAAATGGCTATAGGCGTTATTATTATGGGTCTTGGTTTTGTATTCATGGTATTTGCTACTATGGATTATGAAGCCAATGGAGAAGCTGCCATTTACTGGTTAATTTTTGCTTACCTTCTACATACTATTGGAGAACTATCAGCTTCGCCAGTTGCTTTATCTTTTATTACAAAACTCGCTCCTCTGCGTTACGGTGCTTTGATGATGGGCTTGTATTTTGCCGCCACAGGCTTAGGCAATAAAGTGGCTGGAATTATTGGAGAAGCTTCACAAGCTAAACGCATCAATATTGAGCTTACAGCGCACCCAAGCGAGGTGTCTCGCTTTGTGCCAAATAGCCAAGCGGACAGTGTTTTTGTAAAAAACAAAGCCTTCACTTTAGAAACTTTATTGTACACTAACTCCTCTGGTGAACTTATTTTTGAAGAATCCACCAGTGGTGAGCCAGTACATTCACTTTTTGTTTTTCAAGATGGCAGTTCAATGGTAGATGTAGTGGAACGAATAGAGCCCTACCAAACCAGCCAAGAGGAAAAATTAACTACTTACCTTAAGTTTGATTTTAAAGATGATAAGTATCAAGGCCGAGTGGATATTGACCAGTTTCAAACCGACCTAGAGTTCAAAACCTTCTCGGGTATAATTGCTTTTACCGTTGTTTTTGGAATTTTAGTTATACTTTTGTTGAAACCACTTAAGCGTCTAACTCATGGCGCCGAAGAAAAAGAGGTTGAGGGTCTTGAAGCAGAAGGCTTCGAACTTGCAGACGACGAAGTAAAATAAATAAGAAATGAGAATATTACTAGTAGTGTTGTGCTTCTTGATATTAAATTCAATGCATTCACAAATCCAATGGATGAGCATGAATGATGCTCTTGAAGCTCAAGAAAAAGAACCCAAAAAGATTTTTGCAGATGTATATACGGATTGGTGTGGCCCCTGTAAAATGATGGATAGAAATACATTTACCAACCCAGATTTAGTGGAATACATCAACACCCACTACTATGCGGTAAAGTTTAATGCTGAAGGTAATGAAGTTGTCAACTACAAAGATTTTGAATATACCAACCCAAACTACAAACCAGAACTTAAAGGAAAGCGAAATGCACAACATTTTTTCGCTAATGCTTTAAAGGTTTCGGGGTATCCAACGGTAGTGTTTTTCGATGAAAATGCAGATGTTATTGCACCAATAGTGGGGTATAGAACCGCAGAACAACTCGAAATTTTTCTTAAGATGATAGCCGAAGATGACTACAAAGAGCTAACTTCTGAAAATGCATGGCAAGCGTATCAAGCTAATTTTGAAGGTACTTTCCAGGACTAACTAACGTAATGGGAAACTAAAAGCACCCTCATCCCAAGTAGAATAAAACTTTACATTCATACGGTTTGAAGTTGCTTTCCATAATTCTACGTCAGTTTTATAGTTACTACCATCAGCAATAATCTGTTTTGGCTTCAATAGTGAAATGACCCGATCTAGATTGATATCAGGAGAGTTTTTTAGTAACAAATAGTCTGGATGAAAATTTTCTTTTGGATACACTGCTAAACTATCAATGACCAGCAAAGTTTCATTATTATTAATTCTATAAACTGATTTAAAGTTGTCAACTTTAGTGGATGTTATGCCTTTAAAGACCTTATAATTTTTTAGGTGATATGTGTTTTCCACATCTTCTTTAGTCAAATTTTCATCTGTATGTAATTCAAATGAAACACCCTTCACAATACCAAGATGTGAGTTGCTGTAAGATTGAAAAATAATAACTTTTTCCTGATGAAGTTGCTCCCGCTTTTCTGCATATAAGCAAATCATAAATGCAAGTAGCGAAAGGTTTACAATAGAATAACTGTAAATTTTATATCGAGCATTCCAAAATAAAATAGACAAGACAAGTGCCATACTGCTAATAAGCATTAGCTTGGTAAAATAAATATCTGAAAAGATCAGTTCCTCTTTAGAAGCGACTGCTTTTATAAAATATAATAGCGCATCTAAAATTAAACCATAGATATAGGCTAAGCTTTCTGGTAAGATACTCAAAAGGCTTAGAACGATTATAAGGATACCCCCACCTAATAAAATGCCAAGGCCTGGTAAAATAACAAGGTTGCTGAGCAGGAAGAGCCCGGGGAATTGATGAAAATAATATAAGCTTAAGGGTAAAACACCCAGTTGAGCACATAAACTTACTGTAATAATATCCCAAGCTTTTTGGCTTAAATAATACCTAGGTTGATAAAGTCTCGAAAGCCGAGGTTGTAGGGTTACAATACTTATGACAGCCATATAGCTCAGCTGAAAGCCTACTTGAAAAATGAAATAGGGATTAACTATCAATAATACAACTGCAGAAAGGGCTAAAGTGTTGATGGCACTGGTTTTTCTTCTGCTATTAAGCGCTATACTCAAAAAAGAAAACATAACAGCAGCTCTCAAAACAGATGGACTAAAGCCAGCAAGCATCGCAAAGCCCCAAATGCCAAGAATAACTAAGATTGACCTCCAAATTCTTCCATTTTTAACCCACAGTAAGCCCTTGGTTATAAACTGTAAAATGAGTAAAATAATACCAACATGCAATCCAGAAACAGCAAGTATATGGACAGCTCCAGCCCTTGAGAATTGGTTATAGGTCTCTGGATCAATGTCTTGCTTTTGTCCTAAAAGTAGGGCTTGTATAAGTCCCATCTGCTGTGATGTAAAATCATACCTAGACAAAGAATTTTTTATGTGTTCTCTTGCTTTCTCTCCTAGGTTTGTAAAACTGAATTTATAAGTGGGCTCCGTTTTTATATGATGAATCTCAGCGTTTATAACATGGCTCATCTGTTGGTAAAACATATAGTCTTTGTGATTAAATTGCTGAGGGTTTGCAGGATTTTTAAAGGCCGAAATCTGTCCTATACCACTTATTTTATGTGTAGATGTCACTTCCAATCCATGGTCTACAGGTATTTGCAGAAGGACTTTACCTTGGACAGGTTGTCCTTTTATGGATAGAAGTTCAACTTCAAATTTATCCTTATAGGCATTTGGTTTTAAAGGTTTCAAGATTTCTCCTTCAAATGCTATTAAGTCCTCTTTATCTAAATAATTTGAGTAGTGATTTGATTGATGTTTTGGTAAATGCATTTTGGTGTGCAAAACACCTAAACTGAATACAAAAAGTAGAGAGAGTATGGTATAAGCCCAACTTTGAAAAGAGTTGGGCTTACTGGTAAATTGTAAAATAATGAGAATACCAAAAAATAGTGAACTAGATAAAATATAAGTTTTAAGTTCTAATCCAAAATCTGAAAAACCTATCCATATCCCTAAAAATAAAGCCAAACAAACTTGAAGCAAGGGAAGGTTTGCGTATTTCATTTTGGCATGTTTAGGCTAATTTATCACACGTCTACTTCTTGTATAGTTTTTTGCCCAATAAGCATTATTCAAAGATGAGATCATAACGCCTTGTGAGGTACTGGAGTGAATAAATTCTACTGTTTCCTTTGTTTTATTAACAACTAGACCAACATGACTACTCTTTCTCGTTTTTTTCTGTGTTTTGAAGAAAATAAGATCTCCAACATCTACTTTTTTAAGTCGTATGCTTTCACCTGTTTGGGTTAATTCCTCAACAGTTCGTGGTAGATCAATGCCATATCGAGAAAAAGAGAGGTGAAGCAGCCCAGAGCAGTCCATTCCAGAAGGAGACATGCCTCCAAATTGATAAGGCGTACCAAGGTAAACTTTAGAGTAATTCACTATGTTCGTAATCTGTTGGCTTCTTTCTAGCTTAGCTTTGTTAATCCGTTTGGAACTACCACAAGAAGCAAACGTAAAAAGCAATGTTATAAACAAAATTTTAAAAAAAGTACCTTTCCTTTCAGACTTTCTTATTTCCAAAATTCCCAAAATTTCTTTTTTTCATTATTCTCCCCATAGCCATAGCCATAGCCATAGTTATAGGCATCAACACCAGTATTATTCAAAGCGTTGATCACAACTCCCATGTTGATTAACTTTTCCTCTTCATACAACTCACGAATGTGGGGCATCAATTTAACGTCAGTCACACCAGACCTTGTGATGTAAAGCGTTACATCAGCATGTTCAGAAATAAGAATAGTATCAGTTACCAATATCGTAGGTGCTGTGTCCACTAT
>PXBV01000221.1 GCA_003565575.1 Psychroflexus sp.
AAAAAATCCTTACGGCTTTTTTCTTATATAGGACCACATAAGTGGAAACTCCTTGTAGGTATGGTCTTTTTAGCCTTTACTGGTCTTACTGCTTTGTTATTTCCAAAGTTGATGGGTGACCTCATAGAAACTGCAGATTTTACCTCAGAAGATATTAATAGAATGGGGCTTATCTTGTTAGCTTTGTTTACGGCTCAGGCTGTTTTTTCTTTTTTCAGGGTAGTCCTTTTTGTCAATGTTACAGAAAATATGCTCTCCGCTATACGGCAAGACACTTACAATACCTTAGTAAAGATGCCTATGCAATTCTTCTCATCTCGACGTGTAAGTGAATTAAACAGCAGAGTTGCAGCAGACATTTCTCAAATTCAGGACACATTTACTACTGGCATAGCTGAATTTTTAAGACAAATTATTATTGTAATAGGTGGAATAACAGCCTTGTTTTTTACCTCTGTAAAACTATCTTTATTAATGATAGTGACCATACCAATTTTTGCAGTGGTGGCGGTTGTCTTTGGAAGGTTTATAAAGAAGTTATCCAAAGAAGCTCAAGACAAAGTAGCAGATTCTAACACAATAGTAGGAGAAAGTTTACAAGGAATCGCTAATGTAAAAGCCTTCACTAATGAGGCCTTTGAAATGTTGAGGTATAAATTTGCGGTAAATGATATCAAAAAAATCGCTATAAAAGGTGGGCTAGCAAGAGGAGCTTTCTCTTCTTTTATCATCTTTTGTATTTTTGGAGCCATTGTGCTTTTAGTGTGGTATGCGGTCAAACTTCAAAATGTGGGTGAACTCGACCAGTCTCAACTAATTACCTTTATTTTATATACTCTTTTTGTAGGGGCTTCCATCGGTGGACTACCTATTCAATATGCACAAATTCAAAAAGCGATTGGTGCCACAGAACGAGTTTTCGATTTGATTGATGAAGAGCCAGAAACGATTAAGGAAAATCCTAAAGTTAAAACTATTCTGGGACAGTTGAGTTTCAAAAACCTTTCTTTTGCTTATCCTACTAGACCAGAACTCACAATTTTAAACGACATTAGCTTTGAAGCCAAAGCTGGAGAAACCATTGCCATTGTTGGACCAAGCGGAGCTGGAAAATCCACAATTGCATCTCTAATATTAAGGTTTTATGAACCACAAAAAGGGCAAATGCTTCTTGATGGCACTCCAGCTTCTAAGTTTAGCCTCTTTGATCTTAGGAGTCAAATGGCAATTGTTCCACAAGATATTTTGCTCTTTGGAGGGAGTATAAAAGAGAATATTGCTTACGGTAAGCCGGAAGCAACAGAACAAGAAATTATTGAAGCTGCTAAAAAAGCCAATGCTCACGATTTTATCATGTCTTTTCCAGAACAATATGAAACAATCGTTGGAGAACGAGGAGTACAACTTTCTGGTGGACAGCGCCAACGTGTTGCCATTGCAAGAGCTGTACTCAAAAATCCTGTGATTTTGATTCTAGATGAAGCTACAAGCTCTTTAGATTCAGAATCTGAAAAGCTGGTTCAAGATGCTTTAGATAAATTGATGAAAGACAGAACTTCATTTGTTATTGCTCATCGTCTCTCAACTATTAAAAATGCTAGTCAAATTTTAGTTTTAGAAAACGGTAAAATCATAGAAAAGGGCACACATTCCGATCTTTTGAAGCAAGAAGATGGATTGTATCAAAAACTAATTCAGCTTCAAATGGAAATGAATTAAGTTTGAATTTTTTGTTACCCACTGGAATTCTTTACATATGCACAACGGGATTAAATTCAGAATAAAAATAAAAGCTTAGTACAGTTACTTCTATCAAATTTTATACATTAGCTATTTTTTTAAATAATCAAGATTTTTATGTCACCACTAAAAACCTCTTTCCCAAAAGATAAAATGAAGATTGTTCTTCTTGAAAGCATTAGTCCATCTGCTGTGGACACTCTAAAAAAAGCTGGCTATACCCAAATTGTACAACACTCTGGAGCTTTATCTGGAGCTGAACTGGATGAGGTATTGAAAGATGCAAAGGTAGTAGGAGTCCGATCCAAAACACAACTTACAGAAGAGGTTATTAAAAAGGCTAAAAAATTGGTAGCTATAGGTTGTTTTTGCATAGGCACCAATCAAGTGGACTTAGAAGCAGCCAATAAGGCGGGGATTTGCGTGTTTAATGCCCCCTTTAGCAACACTCGATCTGTTGCAGAGCTTGTAATTGCCTCTTCAATTATGCTTATAAGACGTATTCCAGACAAAGACAAAGCAGCTCACGCAGGGGAATGGGATAAAAGTTCCAATAATTCTCATGAAATAAGAGGAAAGCGATTGGGTATAGTAGGCTACGGGCACATAGGCTCTCAAGTTTCTATTATTGCGGAAGCACTTGGGCTTAAAGTTTACTATTATGATGTAGAAAATAAACTGCCTTTGGGTAACGCTGAAGAAGTGGACAGCCTAAAAGCTTTGATAGAAAATTGTGATATCATCACGCTTCATGTGCCTGGCACAAAAGAAACTAAAAACTTATTTGACAGCGAAGTTTTGAGCTGGTTTACAAATGGACAATTGCTCATCAATATGAGTCGCGGAGATGTGGTAGATATTGAAGCCTTGAAAAAAGCTTTGGATGACCACCGCATAAGTGGTGCAGCTGTAGATGTTTTTCCAGAAGAACCTAAAAATAAAGCTGAAAAATTCTCTTCTCCACTTCAAAATGTTTCCAATGTGATTTTAACACCTCATATAGGAGGGTCTACTGAAGAAGCTCAGTGGAATATAGGAATAGATGTAGCCAGCAAAGTAGTAAAATATATAGAAAGTGGAACCAGCTTGGGAAGCCACTCTATTCCAGAATTGTCTTTACCAAAAATGGAAGACACACATAGGATTTTACATATACATAAAAATGTTTCTGGTGTTCTGTCTGAAATCAATTCCAAAATATCGAAACTGAACGTTAATATTTTAGGTCAATACCTCAGCACTAATTTTGATGTAGGGTATGTTGTGTTAGATATTGCTAAAAATGATTCTATGGACACCCTTAAGGAGCTAAAGCGCATAGAACATACTATTAAGGTAAGAATACTTTACTAAGACTCTGCTTTCCCAGCATTAACGTCTTCTACAGGTTGCTCTTTTGGTGGCCAGATAAACACTTGTGGACTATTGGCAAGGTAAGATAATACTGATAGTACAATGGCTTTAAATTCAGAAAAAGGTATTCTTCTTGATTTAAAAGCAATAATCATAGAAAGTCCAAAACTCACCCAAAAGTTCATAAAACCAATAAAAAATATACCTACTAAAGACCATACTACCATTTCTGAAGTTAGGCTGAAACCAGACCCATAAAGCCCTAAGGCAAAGTTTCCACTGGAAAAGGCTATGTGCCTTACATCTAGGTTAAGTCCTAGAAATACTCCTATAGGAGCCGTAGTTCCCATGAAAACTCCAAACCAAAAATTGGACATAATACCAGCCCATTTTTTTTCGATAAAGCCGGCAAGCTTGGCTGCAAACTTTTTACCAAATTTTCTTTTTAAGTAAGGGTGATGCCCAATACGCTTATAAATATTGTTGAATTTATTTCTATTGGAAATTCCACCAGCTATTATCCCTGTAATAAACAAATAAATACCCGCAATTCCAGCATGCAGTAAAGCTAATGAAGCTAACGGATTTAAATCTGTAATAAGAGTTTCCCACTTGTATTCTGATATATTACTTCCAAGATATACATCAATGAGATAAACTGCTAATAAGGCAGTAGGAAAGGCTAAAATTACATTTCCAACAAATGCTACAAATTGAGAGCGAAAGACTTGAGAAAACAATTTCGCAAAAACTTGATGCTTCTCTCTCCTAGAGCCTTTATTGTTCATTCCTTCCTCAATAGCAGAAATAAGGGTTGATGCCGTCATGGCTGGTTGCTTGGTAGCAAGAGTAAAGCCTAATAGGTAAAGAATAATAAAGCCGATAGAATAATTAAGTGAATATAGAAGAGCTTCTATAAATTCACTTACTTCTAATTTTGCAAAAATTACCTTTGGTAAACACATAAGACCTACTATAAAGCCCCCACCCATAGCTGTAAGAAGCATTTTGAAGTAGCCTTTTTTATTTTTTGTAATGTAATGCTCCCCAGTTTTGGCGGTATGTTTTGTAATTTCATAAGACAAAAGCTTGGTGCCTTCATCAAATAATTTATCAAGGTTATTTTTGTAGCAATTTTCTTTGATAAGCTGTTTTCCAAGCTGAATTGTATTTTCAATTAGGTCCTCTTGGTTTTCTCCAGCTAGAAGCGGTAATGTTATCTCCATTCTAGAGAGTTGGCGCCTTATGCGCATGAGGTCTTGATTTGCTTTTAAGGAAATCCCTAGCTTCTTTCTATTCTTGAACGCTAGACTAACGTAATCTTTACACTGTTCCAAAAGGACAAATAATTGTTTAAAGTCTTCATCATCTGGAGAGATAAAGTGACCATCTTTATCAAGAATACGCTGGGTGATTAAACTTAATTCATTTTGAAAAGCGACAAAAGGGCTGTCTAGATTACTGTACTCTGGCACCATTTTCATAACTCTAGCTTCAAGAGCGTGGCCAGAGCTTCTTAAAGTCATAATTTCTAAAGAAAAAAGAACCTCAGATAATGGAGAGTTTACACCTGCAGAACTACTTATAGGTTTAAATTCTAATAGAGTAAAAAGTGCTCTTAGTTCTTCCTGTTTTATGTCTTGGATCCACTCTATATCTTCACTTTTAAAAAAAACTTGATTTAAAATAAATTCCAAATCAGTTTCTTCTGCTTGCTTTGGTAAAAACCGTTCAAATAGTTTTTCTTTGATTTCAAAAAAGAAATCAGACCCTTCTGGAATTCCTGCATTACATATGAGAGGATGGAAAGTTTTGTTTTTAAGAAGTTGGTTTAAGTATTCAGAAAATTGAGCCCTGTAAGTGTTGTTTTCTTTTAAAAGGTGAATCAAAGCTTTCAGAGAGACGGGAGAATCTTCGTCATTTTTTTTTGGCCTTATAAAATCTACTACGTCAATAAGAAGATCAACTTGCGAAGGGATTTCTTCCCATGAAGAATCCTTGAAGTAAACTTTAAAAAATTGATATAAATCTTTTCCCTTTTTTTGCATAGACACAAACCAAAGATACTGCCCTTTTGATGTTATGTGAAAATATTATCGTGTTTTTAACCAACCCGTAATGCTTAAACGCTTGTCTTTCAAAATTTCTTTGACTTCATGCTCCAAAATTTGACTTTCAAAAATCACTACTCTGCCGGGTAATGGGCGGATGACTACCTCTTCCAAATTTTCTGGATACAGAACAAGCTCCCCTCCATTGGAGTCTTCCCAAAACTCATCATTGAGGTAACACACCATAGAAAGTTTACGTCTGTCATCGTTTTGAAAAGTATCAATGTGTTTTTTGTAAAACGTACCTTGAGGGTAAACTGCATAATGAAACTCTTGATGTAGAAGTCCCATAAAACAAGTCTTATTTAAATAATTTTTGAAGGAGTTTATGGCATCAAAAAATTGACTTTCTGTGGTGTTGGCCTTTTGTTCATCTATCCATTGGATATAGTCTCCACGTATTTCTTTTTCAATAGACTCATTTACTCTATTGCCAATAGCAGCTTTTTTAAGTTCACTTTGCGTATAGCGTGTTAAGATTTCTTCTCTTAAATCACTAATTAAGCTTTCCGTAAAAAACACATCACATATAGAAAAACCTTGCTCCAAAATATCATTAATGATTGTTTCGTAGAGTGGATTTTCTTCAAAAGAAATCGCATTGGTAAGGAGCTGAGTACTCATTAAAATTTATTATGATTTAACTCACAAAATTAGTTGATAAATGAATGACTTGTACAATTTTTTCAATTATCTGCATCAAAATTTTTTCATGATAATTAGAGTTAATGGAGTTGAACTAATGCATTATTAAAATCTCTGGAGATTTAATTACATTCTTTAAAGACAAAAACTCTCACCCTTAAGGTTGAATTTTTAGAAATCCAGTATCTTTGCGGCAATATAAAATATCATGGCAAAAATTAGAATAACTAAACAATTTACTTTTGAGACGGCTCATGCGCTTTATGGCTACGATGGAAAGTGCAGAAATATTCACGGCCATAGCTACAATTTGGATGTTACAGTTATTGGAAATCCCATAACTGACATGACAAACCCAAAGTGCGGTATGGTGATTGATTTTGGTGACTTGAAAAAGATTGTTAAGACTGAAGTTGTAGACATTATGGACCATGCCATATTACTGAATAAGAATACACCTCATATTGAATTAGCAGAACACCTTATAAATTCTGGACATAATGTCGTTTTAGTAGATTACCAACCAACAAGTGAGAACATGATTGCTGATTTTGCAGATAGAATAGCAAGTAAACTAAATTCAACTTTACAATTGCATTCCCTTAAACTCAGAGAAACAGGAACAGCGTTTGCCGAATGGTATGCAAGTGATAATTTATAATTTGAGTGTTAAAAAAATCGCTTCTTAATCAACTCGGATCAGCTTAAAAATCAATTTCAAACTCGATGATTTCGCTCTCCTCTTCTTCGGACTCTTCATCATCAAAATCATCACAGTTTATAGGAATGCTTAAGTATTCTGGCTTTTCAAATTCTTCTTGAGAAATATCTAAAGTTTCATCAGCAAATACGTCTTTCATATACATTCCCCAGATTGGCAAAGCTAAAGTTGCTCCTTGCCCATAAGCTATGTTAGGAAACCTCACACTCCTATCTTCACCTCCAACCCAAACACCTGTAGCAAGGTTGGGAACCATCCCTATAAACCAGCCATCACTTTGGTTTTGGGTAGTCCCCGTCTTACCAGCTATTGCATTTTCAAATGCATATGGATAGCCTGTAACTGCTCGCTTATATACTTCAGAATTTTTAGCGTAATCTGAGTTGGTTCTTAAGCGCGCTCCAGACCCAAACCGCGTAACTCCTTCTAATAAATTAATGGTGACGTAAGCAGATTCTTCACTTAATACGTCTCTACTTTGTGGTGTATGTTGGTAAAGAATAGTTCCATTCTTATCTTCAATACGTTGAATAGTGTAAGGCTTTACGTGCACGCCTTTGTTAGCAAATGTGCTGTAAGCAGAAACCATTTCGTAAACGCTAATATCTGCAGTTCCTAAAGCAATAGCTGCCACAGGATCAATTTTTGATGTATCAATTCCTAATTTGTCCAATAAGCTAATCACATTTTCTGGACCAGTACTGTTGATCACACGGGCAGTTATGGTATTAATCGATTCTGCAAGAGCTTGCTTCAAGGTTTTCATTCCACCATAGTTATCGTTACTATTGGAAGGTGTCCAATCTTCTGTAACGCCGTGCCTACCGGCAGGAATAGTATAAGGAATATTTGGCTGCTCGTAGCAAGGAGACCATCTCAACTGATCGATAGCGGTTGCATACACAAACGGCTTAAACGTAGAACCTACCTGCCGCTTGGCCTGCCTTACGTGTTCATATTTAAAAAACTTATAATTAACGCCGCCTACCCAAGCTTTCACTTCTCCAGTTTGAGGAGACATAGACATCATACCTGTGTTTAAAAACGATTTATAATAGCGTATAGAGTCTCTAGGAGTCATAACCGTATCTATAGGTCCGTCCCAAGAAAACAGACGCATATTTCGTTTCTCGTTAAAACTTGCGAGGATGGAATCTTCGCTTATTCCTCTTCGTTTCATGGTTTTGTAACGGTCTGAATTCTTCATCCCTTTTTTAAGTATTCCTTCTATTTCTGATGCATCAATGCCTCTAAACGGGGCAGTCCTGTTATTTTGATTTTGACGGTTAAATTCTTTTTGAAGATTTTTCATGTGCTTTTCTACAGCAGTTTCAGCATAGGCTTGCATTTTAGAATCTACAGTGGTATAAATTTTTAAGCCATCTCTATACATACTATAAGAAGTGCCGTCTGGTTTTGGGTTGTCCTTAATCCAATCTTTCATAAACTCTTGTACGTAAGCCCTAAAATAAGTTGCAATCCCATCATCATGCTCTTCTGGAGAGTAGTTGGTAATCAAGGGGAGTTCCTGAAGTGAGTCTTTTACTTTTGAAGTTATAAACCCATTTTTTTCCATTTGTTTAAAAACCTGGTTTCTCCTATTCAAGGAATTTTCTTTAAACTGTTCTTTAATGGGGTTGTATAAGGAAGGGTTTTTTAACATAGCCACGAGCGTAGCAGACTCCTCAATGGTAAGATCTTTAGGTTCTTTACCGAAATAAATCCTAGATGCAGACCGAATCCCTATTGCATTATATATGAAGTCCATTTTATTGAGGTACATCGCTATAATTTCATTTTTAGCGTACTGCTCTTCAAGCCTCACTGCAATAACCCACTCTTTTACTTTTTGGATAACTCGACTAAAGGTTCCTCTTTTATTAGGATCTGAAAAAAGAAGTTTTGATAATTGTTGAGTTATGGTACTAGCTCCTCCTTTTTTACCTAAGAAGACAGCCGCTCTCAAAGTCCCTCTTGCATCTATTCCAGAATGGCTATAAAAACGTTCATCTTCTGTGGCAATCAATGCATTAACAAGGTGACCAGGCAAATCTTCAAAGTTAACAGGAGTTCTATTTTCTTTAAAATATTTGCCTAAGGTCTGACCATCTACAGATAGAACTTCTGTTGCTAAATTGGTTTCTGGGTTCTCCAATTCTTCAAAAGAAGGCATTGTCCCCAAAACTCCCCAGCTTGCTAAAAGGAATATAAAAAGTATGCTAAAGATGCCTGCTAAAAACAAAAGCCAAAAGCCAAAAATGTATTTTTTAAATCCTTTTTTTGATGTGGGTGTCTTACTCATAATTTCTTTTAATCATTAATTTTTAACCCGAATTGCTCTTTCCAAATGTAAGCCAAAATCTAAAACCCCTTTAAGTGCATCTATGGCTACAATTTCGCCATTCCTACGCATAGCTTGCCTCACCTTTACTTGATACTCTCCTGGTTCAATAAAAATAACATCAGACTTATACCATAACTTACTTTCTTTCACACTTCCAAAACCAGACCCCATAAGGCTTCCATCAGGATGAGCCATTTGATACTCTAAAGTATCTGTAATACGTTTTCCATTTGGGAATGAAATGGATGCTATAAGATAGAGGTTATTGAATTCAAAATTCTCATTTAAACGTGTACTAAAAAACATATGATGCGGGTGAATCGTGTCTGGAGCTTCAAAATTAAAATTCAAAGTGTCTGTAGAAGACCAAGCTTCAGAAAAGCTTTGGTATTTGGTAAAGACCACTTGGTCTTGGCATGCACCACAGATTAATATAATGAAACCTAAAGCAAAAAATTTATGACTTTGCATTATTCTTTCTTGTCTTCTTGTATTTATTGGACTTTCGCTTACCTCTGGTTTTTTTCCGCTTAGGTTTGTCAAAACGAGTTAAACTATCCTGCCCAAAGGCATTAGAGAAATCTGTTGGATTTGTTTCCACTTCCGCAGTAAACTCTTCAAGACTTGCTACAGGTTTCTTTTCACGTTGGGCTTTCAAAATTACCTTTACAGCATCTGTGTCTAACTCTATCCAGTTGTTATATTCTTTCTCATAAGCATACCAAAGTTTACCCTTAAAGATATCAACCTTTTGGCACACTGCCTCTCCCTTTTGAGTAGTGAGTTTTTGATCTTGTCTAGGAAAATCTTTTAAGGCTTCTAAGTAAGTATCTAGTTCATAATTGAGACAACACTTCAACTTTCCACATTGTCCAGCAAGTTTTAACGGGTTTAAGGAAAGCTGTTGGTACCTGGCAGCAGAAGTCTTCACCGTTCTAAAATCAGTCAACCAAGTAGAACAACACAATTCTCTACCACAAGAGCCAATGCCACCCAGCCTTGCGGCTTCCTGTCTAAACCCAATCTGACGCATTTCAATTCTAGTCTTGAACTCGTAGGCAAACTCTTTGATGAGCTGCCTAAAATCTACACGCTCTTCTGCGGTATAATAAAACACAGCCTTAGAACCATCACCTTGAAATTCAATATCACTTATTTTCATTTTCAAGTTTAAGCGAATAGCAATTTGCCTAGCCTTTACTTTCATAGGTTCTTCTCTTTCTCGAGCCTCTTGCCAGACATCAATATCTCTTTGAGAAGCCTTTCGGTAAACTTTTGGAATGTCTGATGACGTGGGATCAATTTTTTTCTTCTTCATCTGCACTCTCACCAGTTCCCCGGTAAGGGTTACAATGCCAATGTCGTGCCCAGGAGAAGCCTCTGTAGCTACAATATCTCCCATGGAAAGCGTCAGATTATCTGTATTCTTAAAAAATTCTTTCCTGCTGTTTTTAAACCTAACTTCTACACCGTCAAAAGCCTTTTGACCGCTTGGCAATTCTACATCAGACAACCAATCAAAAACCGTTAGCTTATTGCATCCATCTGTCCCACACGTCCCATTATTTTTACATCCTTTTGGTTGACCATCCTTACCTGTTGAGCAACTGCTACATCCCATACATTCTATATATTGAAGCGTTTAAAGATAAACGCTGAAAATTTGTGATTCTTGTTTTAAAAAATCAAAGATACCAAATAATTACTAGAGAAGTTCTAAAATCTAGCTTTTGGAGTTATTCTGAATTTGATAGCGAGAGACTTCTGTTTTTTCGATATTTGCCTCAAAACTAAAG